>DASWEH010000437.1:0-5835 GCA_036394895.1 Anaerolineales bacterium | reverse complement strand
GCAAATTATCCAACTCTGGACTCGCTTTTCTCGGTGACACGCTTACAAACCAGACTTTACGACGAGCATGGGCATGCCATCAACCATGATCCGGCGGTTCTTATCCAGACCCAGGACCTGCCTCCTGTATATGAAGAGAATTCATGCCTTTATCTTTTCAGGCGTGAAAATCTTTTGAAACGCCATCACCGCATTGGCGAAAAACCGCTGATGTTTGAAATAGACGCGGAGGAAGCGTGGGATATAGATGAGGAAATGGACTTTGAAATTTGTAATTTTCTTCTATCAAGAGTCGAAAGAGAATAAACCTTGAAAAGGAATTTACAGGATTTTCCTTGGTACGCAATTCTTTTTGCGGCGTATCCAGCTTTGACTTTATTGGCTCATAATATAGGTGAAGTAGAATACCGTGTTGCTTACCGCGCCATTGTTGCAAGTATTTTCGTTGCTATTTTCGCCGTATTCATCTTGTATCTTCTATTACATGACTGGAAAAAGTCTGGTATTCTGACCGTCTTATTGTTTTTTGCTTTTTTCTTTTACGGGCACATATTTAGATATATCAGAGGCAGGGAAATCAATGACGTGGTGATCGGGCGACACACGTACTTCATGGTTATCTGGTCAGCACTTTTCCTGGGAATTGCTTGGTTTATCCTCAGAGGTGCATGGCAGAACGCACTGATTCCTGTCTTAAGCACGGTGAGCGTTGTCCTTATTATTTTTCCTTTCTATCAGCTACTTTCCCATCAGTATGGTGTTTGGAAAAACAAACAAATTGTGCCCCCTACAATTTCTATTCCTGTTCAGCAAACGAAGAGGTTGCCCGATATTTACTTTATTATTTTAGATATGTACGGACGGAACGATGTGCTGAATGAAGAGTTTGGTTATGACGATGGTGTTTTTCTTCAACAATTGAAGAATATGGGCTTTTATGTGGCTTCCTGCAGCCAGAGCAATTACCCGAGCACAGCCTATTCGCTTTCCGCAACGTTAAATGCAAACTATCTGAACGACATTAGCGATCAATTTACACCTGAAAATACCAACGTTTCTCTCATGTGGCACTTGATCCAAAACAGCGCCGTTAAGACTGTCTTAAGGGAACAGGGTTACAAGATAGTTGCCTTTGAAACAGGATATGAGTGGACGGAATGGCAGAATGCAGATTATTTTTATGCGCTGCAGTCTTACAAAATTAATAATTTTGAAGACTTGTTATTAAGAAATTCACTCCTGTCTGTTTTTTCTGAGAAGGATTACTTGAGCGATTTTCTTTTGACTTCGGATCAAAGGAAACACGATTTATCGCTCTATGTTCTCGATAAATTGGGAGACATTCCGGCTCTCCCGGGGCCCAAATTTGTATTTGTTCATTTAACAATCCCTCACCCACCATTTGTCATGGGACCCCATGGTGAACTGAATGTGGTCGCGCAACATTACAAGGGCAACGAAGGTTATTATGTGGAAGATGAATACAAGATTGGTTACCGAAATCAATTGGCTTTTCTGAATTCGCGCCTGCCACAAGTACTTAAGACAATCCTGGAAAAAACTACGCCGGCTCCTATAATTATCATGCAAGGTGATCATGGTCCTCGTTTTGTAGCAAAAGATAAGCAGTTGGATATTCTAGATGCTTATTATTTCCCAGAGCCCCGGCCGGAATTATATGCATCTTTGACACCGGTTAATAATTTTCGGATCATCTTCAACACATATTTTGGAGCATCGCTTCCTCTTCTTCCCGACAAAAGTTATTTTAATGGTTTTGAGAGACCTTATGAATTTACTGAGATCCCGAACGACTGTGTTAGTAAAAGTAATTAAAGCAAAAATCTGGTAGAGAGAAAAGTAGCGTGAAAACTTTTAATCTTATAGTCAAAATCTTGAAAAAGTGGTTTTCCATCCCCTGGTATCCTATTGCGATCAGCGTCTATCCTGTCCTGGCTTTGCTCGCCACCAATACCGGACAGGTGGGATCGGACGCGGCCATTCGCCCTCTGCTTGTCTCTATTGCATTGGGAGGCTTGTTGTTTTTGATTGTCTGGTTATTCTTTCGCCAGGCACACAAAGCTGCTTTCCTTACCGCGCTCTGGTTGGCTTTGTTTTTTTCCTATGGACATGCCTATATTTATGTTGATGAGAAATATCCTGATTCCAACTATACGCTCTGGCTTGCGGTCGGATGGATTGTTCTCTTTGCGCTTACCCTTTTCTGGGCGACTCGGCCAAAGTTGACCTTTGTCTCTGCAGCCTCAACGTTGAATACGATCGCGGTCGCGTTGCTGGTGATGGCTGGGTGGCAGATCCTCTCTGAGTCCCAGCCCCGGCGCGTCCATGCTCTCGCCTTGACCAACGCTCCGATCGAAGCGGATCTGGTGCGTCCTGAAAATCCGCCAGATGTGTACTTTTTTCTTTTGGATTCGTACGGTCGTGCAGATCTCGTAAAAGAAGCCTACGGGTTTGATAATAGCGAATTCCTCAACGGGTTGGAGCAACGTGGTTTTTTTGTCGCTGAGTGCAGTCAAAGCAATTACGTGCGGACAGAGATTTCGTTAGGCTCCTCTCTTAACATGCAATACCTGCAGGAACTCAGTGACAAATTCTCGCCAGACAGCACCAAACGCAGCCTTTTGTGGGATTCACTGAGACATAGCGCTGTCCGTTATAACTTCGAGAGTATGGGATATGAGACAGTCAATTTCGACACAGGTTTTGAGTGGCTCAACATAAAGGACTCAGATCACTTTATGAGTCCTCCTGCCATCTCTTCCGGTATGACGGAATTCGAAGGGTTGTTCATGCGGACAACGCTTGCCCGTTATGCCCAAGATTGGGGTTGGGTGGACCCGGATTATCTTTTGGGAGTCAGCTTTCGCGATCGTTTCAACTATGTCTTCAACAGCATGGATGATATTGCCAAAATGCCGGAGCCAACTTTCTCCTATATTCATATGATCTCGCCGCATCCGCCCTTTGTCTTCGACCCGAACGGCAATCCTACGTACCCTCCAGATTTCTGGAATGACCAGCGCATGTATCCAGCTGACCTGTATGAAAAGGGATATGTCAATCAATTGCAATTCTTGAATAAAAAAATGCTGCAAGCGATGGATACAATTCTGGCGAACTCTGATGTGCCACCGATCATTATTATTCAAGGCGATCATGGTCCGTGGCTGCAACCCAATGATAAACGGATGTGGAATCTCACTGCGATCTATTTTCCGGACCACAAAGACAAACTTTACTCAAGAATTACACCGGTCAATATTTTCCGCCTTGTGTTCGACACTTACTTCGGTGGGAAATACGATACGCTCAAAGATATCAGCTATTTCTCTCCCGTGCCGAACTTATATAAATTTACTCCCGTGCCAAGCACATGTAATGAGTAACTCTTGAAAGGGCCTTTAGGAGTGGTTAAAGCATCCTGGTTTCAAAAACTAAAACTTACACCTCTGTACCCACTTTTTTTTGCGGCCTACCCGGCGCTCGCTTTGGTGGGAATTAACATCAATGAGGTAGAGCCTGCTGTCCTCTGGCGTCCCTTGATCGTTTTGGTATCGAGTACTGTAATTTTGTTGGTTATCCTGCGATGGATCACGCGAGATTGGCATCGTGCCGCGCTATTGCTTTCTGCCCTGATCTTTTTGTTCTTCACGTATGGACATGCCTATTTCTATTTGAAAAAAGTTGATGTTGCCGGGTTTGTCCTTGGCAGACATCGGTATATGGTTCCGCTTTGGGTAGGAATCGGTGCACTGGTGGTTTGGTGGGTGATCCGCAAACTGCGTAATCCAGGGTCATTCACGCCAATACTGAATTTGGTTTCGATCTTTCTGCTGATCTACCCGTCTTTTCAAATTGTTTCATATAGCCTCAAACGGAACGAGACGGAAAAAGCCGCGTTGCGGGCTGCCCAGGCAAAAGGTGGCACATTACCTCTTGGGTACGCCCCTGATATTTATTACATTATCCTCGATGCCTATGGACGCGCGGATGTCTTGCAGGAGATGTTTGGTTACGATAACACAGCATTCCTCAAGTCCCTCGAATCAAAGGGGTTTTACGTGGCGAAGTGCTCCCAGAGCAATTATGGTCAAACCATGCTTTCGCTGACTTCGTCACTGAATCTTGCTTACCTCGATTCGTTGACCAACTCCTTAACAGCCAATACAGATACGCGTGCCCCCTTACGCGCGTTAGGACAATATAACAACGTCAGAAAATTCCTTGCCTCGCAGGGATACAACATCGTCTCCTTTGCGACGAACTTCCCGGTTTCTGAGTGGAAGGATGCCAATTATTTTCTCAGCCCGCCTCCTCAGGGGATGAACGATTTTGAGATCATGCTTGCACAAACCTCCCTCTGGCGCGCCCCAATGGACATGGTTGACGAACCTCCGGAACGAGTCTCTGCCGAATGGTATCGCCGCAGGACTCTTTTCGCGTTGGATCAGCTAGAAACCACTGTACCTGATATTCCCAGCCCCAAGTTTATATTTGCACACTTGGTGATCCCACATCACCCTTTTGTATTTGGTCCTAATGGCGAAGAACTCAATAGCATAGAAGCTGGCGTACCGAAATTTGAAGAATACAAGGTCAAATATCCCGATCAGGTGACCTATATCAATAAGCGCATCCTGGCAATCGTCGACCTTATTTTGAAAAACTCACCTAAGCTGCCGATCATTATTATTCAAGGGGATCATGGTCCCGCGCCATTCGACGTGATAGCGCGCCGCATGAAAAACCTAAATGTATATTATTTTCCCGACAACACCGAAGGTTTATATCCCACGATTACGCCTGTCAATACATTCCGCCTGATTTTCAATAAATACTTCGGGCAGAAGTATCCTATGCTTGAAGATCGATCTCTCTACTCTGCCTACGATATACCCTATAATTATGAGGAAGTTTCCAACGATTGCAAACCATGAAATACACCGTTCTCTTCACCGCTCCCTATATGATCCCCTTTGTGGACCGCTTCCAGCCTGTATTCGATCAATACAATATTGACTTAATCGTTCCTGATGTGCACGAACGCATGGAGGAATCTGACCTGCTCGACTATGCGGGTCAATTCGATGGCACGATCTGTGGGGATGACCGTTACACGGCTCGCGTGGTTGAAGCCTGCATGCCGCGCCTCAAAGTCATTTCCAAATGGGGGACTGGGATCGATTCCATCGACGCCGAAGCCTGCTCCCGTTATGAGATCAAACTTTGCCGCACCCCGAACGCCTTCACCCTCCCCGTGGCAGATACAGTCATGGGTTACATCCTGGCATTTGCCCGCCGCCAGCCGTGGATGGACAGGGAAATGAAAAGCGGAAAATGGGACAAGCTACCAGGGAAGAGCCTCAGTGAATGCACGCTCGGTGTGATCGGCGTTGGTAACATCGGAAAAGCCGTGACGCGCCGTGCCCGCGCCTTCGGCATGAAAGTCTATGGCACAGACATTATCGAAATTGACCATGTCTTTATCACCGAATCTGGCACCCAGATGACAGATCTCGAGACTTTACTTTCAAATTCTGATTTTGTTTCCATAAACTGTGATTTAAATCCAACCAGCTATCATCTCATCAATAATGATACGCTTGCTTTGATGAAACCCGATGCCGTACTGATCAATACGGCGCGCGGACCCATCGTCGAGGAGAAAGCGTTGATCGAAGCATTGCAGGCGAAACGTCTCGCGGGAGCCGCTTTGGATGTCTTTGAGCATGAACCGCTTCCATTAGATAGTCCTCTGATGAAAATGGACAACGTCATGCTCGCCCCGCATAACTCCAATTCCAGCCCTGCTGC
>DASWEH010000436.1:0-6174 GCA_036394895.1 Anaerolineales bacterium | reverse complement strand
GGAGACCCCGAAAAGGATATCCATTCTTTGGATTCGACGGGCATCCACCAGAGACAAACCCTTACGAAACGTGGTGTGTTCATAAATGAGACTTCCCACAAGGGTGAAGGCTGCAAGGTGGTGCAAAAACGCCATGATCGCACTAGTCATTTGTATCTCCTCTGATTGGTTCAACTTAACCTTGCGAAGATTGCGATCCTTCGGCTACGCCTCACCTGACGGCATGCCTTTGCAAGGGTATTCTATACTGAGTATAACCTTACAGTTTCCTTCATGCGGGTCATGAAAATTATAGGTCAATCGTCAATTGCGCTCAGGAGCAAAAATGAGTAAGATAGAGTATGCCATGATACAGATTTTGGCAATAATCCTTCGTGACCCATTTAGGTCAAGGAATCAGCAAGCCTGACGATACATGTGTACCTGTCAGGCTTTTTTATTTTCATGGCGAACCGCTAGGAGCAACCCTTCAATCTCTTCAGGTGAGATGATTGCTAGACTTGTCCCCTGAGGTTTTGAATGCTCCAGCCTGGCGGGTCGCCCCTACATAAGGAGAAAAAATGCAGACACCCTGGGAGTATCGCTACGCCCACCGCATGCAAAAAATGGGGAGCTCAGTTATTCGTGAATTGTTGAAATTGACCGAACAACCGGACATTATTTCCTTCGCGGGCGGGTTACCGGCACCCGAGGTCTTTCCTGTGGAAGAGTTTCGTCAAGCCTGTAATTATGTGCTCGATCATTTTGGTCCGCAGGCATTGCAGTACAGCACCACGGAGGGATATAAGCCCTTGCGCGAGATGATTGCGCGACATACCGCTCGCTACGCAGTGGAGGTCACACCCGATAATATTCTGATCACGTCTGGCTCCCAGCAGGCACTGGATTTTATTGGACGGTTGTTCCTCAATCGCGGCGATTACATTGTGGTCGAATCGCCAACGTATCTTGGCGCCTTGCAGGCCTGGAACGCCTATGGCGCACAGTACATCCCTGTCCGTGCGGATGAGGATGGCATGATCGTAGATGAGTTGGAAGCCGCGCTCCGCATCGGACCAAAGTTCATCTACGTGCTTCCGAACTTCCAAAACCCCAGCGGCTCAACCCTCAGCCTGGAGCGACGCAAGCAACTCATCGAGCTGGCGGACCGCTATGGCGTTCCGATCGTCGAGGACGATCCGTATGGGCAGCTGCGCTATGAAGGGGAACATATCCCTTCGATTGTTTCATTGGATAGCGAATATCGCGGTCCAAATGGCGGGCATTACAGCGGCAATGTTATTTATTTGAGCACATTTTCCAAATTGCTTGCGCCGGGGCTACGCTTGGCGTGGGTCATTGCGCCCCCGGAAGTGATTCGCAAACTGGTGATGGCAAAACAAGCCGCAGACCTGCATACGTCCTCATTTAATCAATATGTCGCTTATGAAGTGGGGAAAGGTGGATTTCTGGATGAGCATGTCAAGGTGATCCGTGCGGTATATAAGGAACGCCGGGATGTGATGTTCGAAATGATGGAAGAGATGTTTCCCACCGGAGTGACATGGAGCAAACCACAGGGTGGCATGTTCCTGTGGGGAATTCTGCCGGAAGGAATGGACGCAGCCGACGTCCTTAAACGCGCCGTTGAAAAGAAAGTCGCGTTTGTGCCGGGTGGCGCGTTTCATCCGCGCGGTGGAGGCGAAAATACGATGCGCATCAACTTCTCCTATTCCTCGCCTGAGGTGATACGCGAAGGTGTGACGCGTTTGGGAACGACGTTGAAAGAATTGATCAGAGAAACTCACCCAACCCCCTAAGGGATCTCTGGACACGGACACTTGCACCTGCCGCAAGTGCAGGTGTTCCACGGTCAACACGGAATCCGTTTTTATTGACGGAAAAATCCGCGCGAAGCATCCGTGTCCAAATGTTTTATTCCTCTACATACGGAACATATTCTGCACGGGCGATGCCCTGCCGGATGGCGGTCTCTGCGACGGCGCGTGCCACCGCCCGATGCACTTTTTTATCGAGCGGATTAGGCATTAGCTCACCGCTGGGCGTCTCACGTACCAGCACATCTACCGCGGCGACCAACATCTCATGTGTGATACGCGGCGCACGTGAATCGACGGCACCCCGAAAGATGCCAGGGAATCCCAAAACGTTGTTCACCGATTTTCCATCTGCAGCGAAAACAGCACCGCGTTCCATCGCTTCCCCTGCGTCAATTTCCGGCTTCGGGTTTGACAGGGCAAGGATGACCTGTCCCTTGTGGATCATTTCAGGCTTGATGAGATTCGGTGTCCCTGTGGTGGCAATCACGATCTCACACTCCGACATAATTTCCTGCAGGCTGGAGCGCTTTCCGCCGTCGCGCTCGAACCGTTCCAGACAAGTATCGTTCAGATCTGTACCCAGGACCGGATTGCCCGTCAGGCGCATCATCATTTTCGCGATCGCGTTCCCCGCCGCGCCCAGACCGATCTGACCAATGATAGCTTTATTAATATCCACGCGGGCGCGCTTCGCAATGACTTTCAACGCCGCAGCACTGACCACCGCGGTGCCGTGCTGATCGTCATGCATCACCGGAATGTCGAGCATGGACTGCAACCGTTCCTCCACTTCGAAACAGCGCGGCGCGGAAATATCCTCCAATTGGATGGCGGCAAACGTCAGTGCAATTGTAGATACTGCCTGGACAATCTCATCGGGATCTTTTGTGTTCAGCAGAATCGGCATGCCTGAAAGCCCAACGAGCGTTTCCATCAACATGGCTTTGCCTTCCATGACAGGCATGCTTGCCAGGGGTCCAATATCCCCCAGTCCCAACACTGCGGAGCCATCTGTGACGATGGCAACGAAGTGACTAATACTTGTATATAACCACGCCAACTCGGGATCGTCTGCAATTTTTAGGCACACTTCTGCTACGCCAGGCGTATATACGCGGCGCAGCATGGCAGTGGAATCAATGGGAAAACGCGAGCGAATGGCAATCTTTCCTTTTTGATGAACCTGGAGCACCTCGTCACGCACTTCAAGGACACGGGTACCCTCGTTCACGCGCATAATTTCAATGACATGATCCATATGTTCTTCGTCATCCGCGTAAACGGTGATATCGCGCACGATCGATTGAGCGGTTTCGGTCAGCATTTCGATACTGCCTACGCTGGCGCCCATATCCGCAATGGAGGCAAGCAGGCGCGCCAGCGTACCAGATTTTTGTATATTGCGGACGCGGACCGTCCGCATGAGTTTACGTTCCCATGCCATAGCGTGTTCCTTTCGCGCATGTCACTCTGAGGGAGCGTTTGACGCGACCGAAGAGTCTCACGTGTTATCGAAGAGATCCTTCGCTCAGGATGACACATCCATAGAATATCTACATTATATAACTTTGATAATGGAATTCAACTCGTCGAAGGATTTGATCCTAGCGCAATCCGGTTCGGGGAAGATGCCGATCGGGTCGTAGAGGACAGGTTTTAGCCCGGCGCGACGCGAGCCCACCACATCCGCATAATAGTTGTCGCCCACGTAAATCGCTTCTTTTGGAGATAAGCTCACTCGTCGAAGCGCATGTTCGAAAACACCCGGCTCAGGTTTGAAACTATTCACCTCCCCGGCCGCGAGCGAAAAGTCAAAGAAACTATCAATGCCATGTTCCTGTAGTACATCATGAAATGGTTTGTCGCGGTTTGAGATGACTCCAAGAATATAGCCCGCCTGCTTCAACTGAGGCAGGGCTCTGCGCACATCGTCAGGGACAACGCTTTCAGGCCGGTAGAACTCGCCCATGTGCACAGAGACTTTGACTGCAACCTCTCTTGCCAATTGTGGTGAAGCCCCCAGTGCGATGAGCCGGCGGCGGCTGTATTCGATCCAGAATTTTTCGGTCGCCCCGGAATGTGCCAGCAGGTCATCGCGCAGATCCACAGAGTTCGCCCAGTAGAGATGTTCCCAGCGCAAAGCCCGCAGGCGCGCCTCGTCATCCACTGGCAAACCAAGCGTCATCACATAATCGGTGAATACCTCACCGCCCGAAGGGACACTGTGACGCAGGGTGCCATCCAGGTCGAAGAAAACAGCTTTTATATCGTTAGGTTGAAGCATGTGGATATGTTATTGTGAATATAATGACCTTGTCAAGTAGGTCACGTTTGCAACGTGACATCCAAAAGGAGAATCATATGGGCAAACTCACCAATCACGTCGCGATCATCACCGGCGCAACATCGGGGATCGGGAAAGCGACCGCGCGTCTATTTGCGGAGGAAGGTGCGGACCTGGTCATCACAGGACGCCGCGCCGAGCTGGGTCGAGGAGTGGAAAATGAAATCAGGGAACTGGGCAGGCGCACACGTTGTGTATTTGTCGAAGCCGATCACTCTCAAGCCGAGGATTGTTCCCGCGTCGTCGAGCGGACTCTCGCCGAATTCGGTCGCGTCGACATCCTGTTCAACAACGCGGGCATTGTGACCAGCGGAACAGCCGAAACCACTTCCGATGAAATTTGGAACGAGACGTTTGCCATCAACGTGACCGCGGTCTGGCGCATGAGCAAGCTGGTCATCCCGCACATGAAGCGACAAGGCAAAGGTGTGATCGTCAACAACGGCTCAGATTGGTCAGTGGTGGCGGGCAGAGACGCGTTTCCCTATATTGCGAGCAAAGGTGCAGTTGGCATGATGACGAAGGCCATGGCGCTCGATTACGCCCACGAGAACATCCGCGTCAACGCGGTCTGCCCGGGCGATACACTGGTAGAGCGTTGGATCGAGAAATATCTCAAAGACTCGGACCCAATCACTATTGAAACAGCCCTGAAAGAATCAAGTGCCTATCTTCCCATGGGACGCTTCGGCAAACCCGAAGAGATCGCGCAGGCAGTGTTGTTCCTGGCTTCGGATGCTTCGTCGTTTGTCACGGGTCATTTGCTGCTGGTGGATGGAGGCAATACGGCACAGTGAACAATGTTCAGTAGGCAGTAATCAGACGGTCGGAGACAACAATAAACTCGGGATGTTTGGCATATTCATTCGGTGCCCGCTGGCTATTGATTTTTGAAGGTCAGGCGTCTATACTAGTCGTCACTTAAGCACTAGTTGAACTAAGCGCTGCGCGCAGGAACCCCCACAGAAAGAATTTGCAATAGATAGATAACGTGTCCTGGTCAGGGCTATATTCACTGTATCGGATCCTTTTTCCATACAGGAGGTATAGCCATGACTGCTTTAAGACAAAAGATGCTCGACGCGAAGCGTATGCAACTGCGCGGTTTTGCCAGCCGGACGCAGGAGGCCTATCTCAGCGCGGTGAGCCAACTGGCAAAGCATTATCGAAAATCACCGGACCAGATCAATGAAGAAGAACTGCGCCAGTATTTCTTGTTCCTCAAGAATGAAAAACATGCAGCGCTTCCTTCAGCATGTGCTCCCCAGAGGCTTTGTGAAAGTGCGCTATTTTGGTTTCTTCGGCGCTTCCGTTCGACCGCGCTTGTTTGCCCTGCAGCAGCATCTTGAAAAGTCCAACCCTCGGCCGAAGAGCGATCCACTGCCTCCCAAACTTTTACCCTCCGCCGCGCTCTGTCCTCAATGTGGCCAGCCCATACTTCTCCAGCGGACGCTACCTCCCAGCCTGTGTCGTTCACCAGGAGCGATCTTCCTGCTCCTCAACGAAAACAGATCCACTCGACAGTGGGATCTCCGCTGTCTCTGTGTTCGCATTCCTCCAGACCGCCCGGCGGTTCGATTTTGTCTCCATTTTCTTTGCTAAAAGATTCTTTTTGCAGGTACAATTCTTTCATTACTTGGTGGATTTGCGATTGCGCTGGGTGATCCCAGCAGAGACGTGAGCTTTAATCTCCAACTGGTTTGTGTTCTCGGGCGTGCGGCTTCGTTCAACTAGGTTTGATGCGCCGGCTCGCACCCCTTCTCTTTTGACTTTCTCTACCTCCGCCGCATCAATCCTTAATTCGTTCGGCGCAAATGATCACGCACCTGGTCCAATAGTTTTTTCTCTTGCGGCTTTGATGTGGGCTGGGTTGGTTGCATGGAATCTTCCTAGTCGTTATGCTACAATCAGTTGATGTTCATTCTATTTTAATCCATTGCAGCCTATACGCCTACATGTTTTCGGGTGTTTAGACTGCACAAAATAGATAAGCTGTTAAGACTACACACA
>DASWEH010000435.1:0-3992 GCA_036394895.1 Anaerolineales bacterium | reverse complement strand
GTGTCAATGAGCTCCAGCAAGAGGAGGTCCAAAAATTTGGTCCCGGTGATTACATTCCTCTAATGGTTATGACCTATTGGACATTCCGCATCATGATGACGTTCGGCTTGATCATGATCCTCATGACTGCTTACTTCGTTTGGGCAAATATGCGCGGCGATATCACCAAAGCCAAATGGATGAAGTGGATGCCCTGGATGCTCGTCCTTCCGTATCTCGCGAACGCCAGCGGCTGGATCCTGACCGAAATGGGACGTCAACCCTGGATCGTATACGGCCTGCTCAAAGTGCAGGATGCCGTCTCCCCGAATCTCACTACGCTTGACCTGCTTATCTCGCTGATTGGCTACACAGCTATTTACGGCTCATTGGCTGTTGCCATGGTCAAACTCATGAAAAAATTCGCCATTGCCGGGCCGGATGCTGCACTGCATGAATCGGTCGATGTTGAAACCGAAAGTGGCGGCATTGGCGATATTTTGCCTATTGGCGCTCAAGACTGATAAGAGAGGCATAACATGTCTTACGAATTTCTCCAAACCCTTTGGTTTATCCTGATCGCCGTCTTATGGATTGGCTTCTTCTTCCTCGAAGGTTTCGATTTCGGTGTGGGAATGCTCCTGCCTTTCCTTGGCAAAAAGGATACAGAACGCCGCGCTATCATCAACACCATCGGTTCTGTGTGGGATGGAAATGAAGTGTGGCTCCTCACTGCAGGAGGCGCAACCTTCGCTGCGTTCCCAAACTGGTACGCCACCATGTTCAGCGGCTTCTATCTGGCGCTGTTCCTGCTCCTGATTGGCTTGATCCTGCGCGGCATCTCATTTGAATATCGTTCGAAGGATGCCAATCCCGTCTGGCGCAATCGCTTCGATTGGATGATCTCGATCGGTTCATTCCTGCCTTCCCTTTTACTCGGCACCGCATTTGCCAATCTCGTGCGCGGTGTACCGATCAATGCAGACATGATTTACACAGGCAACTTGTTTACCCTGCTCAATCCCTTCGGGTTGATTGGCGGGATCACCATGGTTTCTGTATTTCTCCTGCATGGCTCAAACTTCCTGACCTTGAAACTCGATGGAGAACTGCGGGAACGTGCCCGTGAATTATCCAAAAAACTCTACTATGTAGCGGCTGCAGCGGTTGTTCTTCTTGCAGTTACCACTTACATTTTTACCGATATCAGCACAAAGATAGGCATTAACCCTGGCATCATGCCCATTGCATCGGTTGTAGTTTTGCTGGTAACAATTTACTTCATCAACCGCGAAATGGAAGGCTGGGCGTTTATTTCCACCGGGCTTCACATCGTACTCACACAAATCGCGTTCTTTACATTGATGTTTCCACGTGTAATGATCTCAAGCACCAACCCTGAGTATTCGCTGACCATCTACAACGCTTCCTCCTCCCAATACACGCTGACAGTGATGTCCATCATTGCTTTGATCTTCGTCCCAATTGTGCTTGCCTATCAGGGCTGGACATACTATATGTTCCGCAAGCGCATCACTGCTGATAAGCAAACACTGATCTACTAAACAAAATTTACCGATAAAATAGGCAGAGGGATAACCATTAATTCCCTCTGCCTTTCTTTTTCTGGATTTATTACTACGGATTTTCATGCACCGGCGACTACTTTCCCTAACCCGCGACTCTCGCACCGCGCTCATCTTAACGGTTCTTTCTGGATTTTTGGCGGGTCTGCTGACCATCTTGCAAGCCTACCTCCTCAGCAGTACTGTCAATGGCGTCTTCCTTCAGAAACAGACTCTTACACAAGTCGCACCTTGGTTACGACTTATTCTTATGATCATCGCAGGACGAGCGTTCTTAACATGGCTCAATGAAGTCAGCGCGAATATTGTCGCGGTAAAAATCAAGACTGACCTCCGTGAGCGACTCTTCAATCACATCCTGAACCTTGGTCCTGCCTACACACGCGGACAACGCACTGGTGAATTGACCACTGCCGCGGTCGAAGGGATTGAAGCACTAGATGCATACTATAGTCAATATCTTCCTCAACTCGTTGTCACCGCGCTGATTCCGATCAGCATTTTGCTCGTCGTTTTTCCCATTGACTTGCTATCGGGCATCGTCATGCTCGTCACTGCCCCTCTGATTCCTTTCTTTATGATCATGATTGGAAAGGGAGCGGAGATTGTCACTAAGCGTCAATATCAAACTCTTTCACGCCTTTCCGCCCATTTCCTCGATAGCTTGCAGGGACTCACGACTCTCAAAGTATTCGGGCAATCCAAAGCTCATGCAAAAAACATTGAGAAAGTCAGCAATCAATTCCGCGACACAACGCTCGATGTTCTACGCATCACGTTCCTGTCTGCACTTGCCCTGGAATTACTCGCGACACTCAGTACCGCCGTGATTGCCGTTGAAATCGGCTTCCGTCTACTGTATGCAAGGATGGAATTCCAGGAGGCATTCTTTATCCTGGTTCTTGCGCCAGAGTTTTATCTACCCCTACGAAATCTAGGTGCCCGTTTCCATGCAGGGATGTCTGGCACGACCGCCGCAAAACGGATTTATGAAATATTGGATATACCCATCCCAGTGGACAGTAATCAGTTGTCAGTATCCAGTGAAAAGTCGTCTGAAAAAGTTTCATCCATTAGATTTGAAAACGTTACCTATACATATCCTGATGAAAAAACGTCCGCACTTGAAGATATCAACTTAACTATTCAAGCTGGACAACACATTGCACTTGTCGGTGCGAGCGGGGCAGGAAAATCTACACTCGTTAATCTTCTGCTTGGCTTTGTTCAACCTACCTCGGGCGCCATAACCATCAACCATAATCATCAAATCCCGAATAGCGAATTACGCCCTTCCATCGCCTGGGTGCCGCAACGACCACATCTTTTCCATGACACACTTTCAGTCAACATCCGGCTTGGTAAACCCGATGCAACCCATGAAGAAGTGATCGAAGCCGCGAAAGCTGCGCATTTACATGAATTCATCGAAACGCTCCCCCAGAAATATGAAACCGTCATCGGTGAAAGCGGAGCGCGTCTCAGCGGCGGACAGGCGCAACGTCTGGCGCTTGCGCGTGCCTTCCTGAAAGATGCACCCATCCTTATCCTTGATGAATCAACCTCCAGTCTTGATCCCGAAACCGAATCATTACTCGAGGAGTCTACGCACCGTTTGATGCAGGGACGAACTGTCATCACCATCGCGCACCGTCTGAATACCATCTTCAAAGCGGACAGCATTATCGTGCTTGAAGCGGGTCGCATTGTCGAACAAGGTATGCACAGGGAATTGCTCGCACAGAACGGCGTATACGCGCAAATGGTAAAGGCATACCAAGTCTCTGGATTACAAGTCGAAGGTCAAATGCCTGTCCTGAGCCTAGTCGCAGGGTCAAATGTCCAGCCTGACCTTCGACCTTCGACCTTTGACGTTCGACCGGTAAACAAGCTCAATTCAACAATCAGTAATCAAAAACAGCCACTTATCATTTGGCGGTTGCTCTCTTTCCTCAACGGCTCCTGGAATTGGGTTGCGCTCTCCGTTCTCCTTAGCACATTTACGATTGGCTCAAGCGTCGCGCTCATTGGCACATCGTCATGGCTCATCTCCACTGCAGCGTTACATCCGTCCGTTGCCGATCTTGGCGTTTCGGTGGTCGGTGTGCGTTTCTTTGGCATCAGCCGCGGGCTTTTCCGGTATCTTGAACGGCTCGTTTCACACAATGTTACGTTTCGTTTGTTAGCGCGCTTGCGTGTTTGGTTCTATGAAAAACTCGAACCGCTCGCGCCCGCCCGTTTGATGGAATACAAAAGCGGAGATTTACTGACACGCTTCATTGATGATGTGCAAACACTGGAAAATTTCTATGTGCGCGTCATCTCCCCATCGTTGACCGCTGTATTCATCGGACTTATCGTATCCATTTTCTTTGCTGCCTTTTACCCGCCGATTGCTCTGGTACTCATCGGCTTCTTCCTGGCTTT
>DASWEH010000434.1:0-5094 GCA_036394895.1 Anaerolineales bacterium | reverse complement strand
CGAATTGACGGGGCGTCTGGTTGCAATGATTCTTGGCATCGTATTGATGATCGTTGGAGTCGTGGTCAGCCTGACACTTATTGGCGCCATCGTCGGTGTTCCCCTGGCGATTGTGGGTCTGCTTTTGTTCATCAAAGGGATTTTCTAAACCAATCGAACCGAGGCACCGTCCGTGATTTGCTTAGCAAATCACGGACGGTGCCAGGGAGAACACAAAGAGCGCGAAGATTCTTTTTGAGTCTTCGCGCTCTTCGTGATTAGCATGGAGTCCAAAGTCTTTGCGGAGCATCCCTGTGGGACCAGACTTTGAACTGCAACGACTGGAGTCGTTGGACTCCGACCCCCTTAAACAGTATCAACTTTGGGCTGAGGCTCTCGCCTTCGAAACGGGATCAGGACACGGTCCCGGAAAGAAGCGAGAGCTTTCCGCACTTGTGGAATGCGCGTGATCAGAAAGAGAAGTATGATCAACGAGTAGATCAGCGGACGGATGATATCTCCGCGGAGCTGGAAGAAGTCACCTTTTTTGCCCCAGGCATAATGCAGCGCAGCCAGCGGCGCGATCAAATAAACGAGCTGATGAAGTCGTTTCCAATTTTTGCCGAGCCGCTTTTTCCAAATATCGAACGAGGTAAATGCCACAGGAATTAGCATCAGGAAAGTGAGCATGCCAACAAGGATATATGGTTTTTCAAGAATGGTTTGAACGATCAAGCTCCATGCAAGCCCATAATCAAGATCAATAAAAATGATCACATGGATGGTTGCGTACATGAACGCATAGAGACCCAGCGCGCGGCGGCGCTTGAGGAGTTCGCGCCAGCCGAAAATATTATTAAGCGGAGTACATGCCAGTGACAGGACCAGCAACGTAATCGCGTGCCGACCGGTGCGTTGTTCCAATGCCTGGATCGGGTTAGCCGTCAGATGGTGATTGAAAAAGTCGATGATCAGGCGTACGAGGGCAGACCATCCATAAATATGAATGGCAACTTGAAGAGGGGTGTAACGTTGAAAAAAAGATTTCATGATGATTCCACGTCATTGCGAGGAGGGTGTTTTTCCCGACGAAGCAATCTCCTCGTAAATGATATTGGTTTATCGAGTAGGCGTTTTCCGCTTAACGGAGATTGCTTCGCCCGCGCTTCGTCTGCGCTCGGGCAAACAGCACGCCCTCTCTCCGCTCAGCGCGAATAGGCTCGCAATGACACCTTTCAATTAATAATTCGCAATCAAATCCATTCCTTTATACAGGGGCGCGACCTGCTCCGCATACCCATTGAACATCAACGTTTGGCGGTGGCCTAATTCACCGATGCGCCGCTCGGCAGCTTGCGACCAGCGCGGGTGCGGTTGATTTGGGTTTACGTTGGAATAGAAACCATATTCCTTCCGATTAATCGTTTTCCAAAATGTGCCGGGTTGTTGATCAACCAGTTCAATTTTGACAATCGACTTGATCGATTTGAATCCATACTTCCACGGCACAACCAAACGAATGGGAGCACCGTTTGGGGTGGGTAATGACTGGCCATATAAGCCTGTTGCCAAAATTGTCAAATTATGCATCGCTTCATCGAGGCGCAAACCTTCTTTATAGGGCCAGGGATAGAGATGACTTCCCTCATGCGGGAATTGTTTCGTATCCAGGAGAGTTTCGAAGCGGACAAATTTCGCATCTGAAGTCGGTTCAACTTCTTTCAAAAGGCTAGCGAGCGGGAAACCCATCCAGGGGATGACCATGCTCCAGGCTTCCACACAGCGCAGACGGTAAATGCGTTCTTCCTGCGGGAATTTTTTCAGTAAATCTTCAATGGCATATGTTTTTGGATGATTGACCAACCCATAGACCTCGACCGTCCACGGGTGGCTCTTGACATCCTTCGAACGCTTACTGACTGCTTCTTTATTCTCGCTAAATTCATAGAAATTGTTGTAGTGTGTAATGTCTTCGAATGAATTTGCGGGATCGCCGAACTCGTCTTTTTTGACTGGGAAAGCAGTCACATCCCTTCCGGGTGCAGCGGTCCCTGTTGCCTTGGGTGCACACGCAGCCAATAGCGCCGATCCGGTCAGCATACCTGCGGCTTTGAGAAACTCGCGCCGAGAGAGATAAAGCGAGTATGGTGTGATCTCAGATGATTTCACAGGGACGGATTTATATGGGTCAGTCATCGTTGTATTAATAGTTTGTAATTAGATCCATACCTTTGTAAAGCCCAGCCACCTCCTCTGCATATCCATTGAACATCAATGTTTCGCGGCGGCCTAGTTCACCGATGCGCCGCTCAGAGGCTTGCGACCAGCGCGGGTGCGGACGGTTTGGATTCACATTCGAATAAAAACCATATTCGCCAGGTCCAACCATGCTCCACAGTGTGGTTGGCTGTTCAGCGACCAATTCTATCTTGACAATCGACTTAATGGATTTGAATCCATATTTCCATGGCACGACCAGACGGATCGGGGCACCATTCGGGTTGGGCATGGGTTGACCATATAAGCCTGTCGCCAGAAGCGTCAGATCGTGCATGGCTTCATCGAGCCGCAGTCCTTCCTGATAGGGCCACGGGTAGAACGGGCTGCTCTGCCCAGGCATTTCGTCGGGGCGAAGAACGGTTTCAAAGCGGACAAATTTCGCATCTGAAGTAGGTTCTACTTCCTTCAACAAACTTGCTAGCGGAAAACCGTTCCACGGGATGACCATGCTCCAGGCTTCCACGCAACGCAGACGGTAAACACGTTCTTCCTGTGGGAATGTTTTCAGTAAATCTTCAATCCCATATGTTTTTTTGTTTTTCACCAACCCATAAACTTCCACTGTCCAGGGCTTGGTGACAAAATCTTTTGAAAGCGGGTTGACCGCTTCCTTGTCAGTGCTGAACTCATAGTAGTTATTGTAGTTGGTAATATCTTCAAAAGAATTTGCGGGAGCACCCAACTCGTCCATTTTGGCTGGGAGATCAGGCATTTCACCCGCTGGGACAGATGTGGCTGTTGGTTTAGGTGCACAGGCGGCTAACAGCGCGGAGCCAGTCACAATCCCTGCGGCTTTGAGAAAATCTCGCCGCGAAAGATATTGCGAATAGGACGTGATCTCAGATGATTTGACAGGTACCGATTTAAATTTGTTGTCCATTATGACCTCTTGTTGAAGGGGTGACCCGTCATGTTTTATTCAGAAATTTGAACAATCCATCCATGCTGGGTCGCCCTTGCGATTTATTGATATGGCTCTTCTAATAACGCCTTGATGTTTTCTTCGGTCTCTTTATATCTTCCTTCGCCGATATGCACATAGCGGATGTGACCCTGTTTGTCGATCAAATATAAAGCGGGCCAGTAATGATTCTTATAGGCTTTCCATGTTGCGCCGTCGTTGTCCTGTGCAACCGCGTACTGAATGTCATTGCGCGCGATGGCATCTTTTAAATTCGCCAGATCCGCTTCGTAGGAAAATTCAGGAAAATGATTGCCGATGATGACCAGTCCCTGGTCTTTGTATTTGGAATGCCATTCCTTCAATGAAGGCATCACGTGTTGACAATTGATACAACCAAATGTCCACATTTCGACGATGACTACTTTGCCGCGTAAATCCGCGAGCCGTAGAGGCGAATCAACATTCAGCCAGGTATCGTTCGTTAATTCGGGAGCAGGTCCCAGGTCTGGAAGAGAAGCGATTTTCGGCATAGCAGAGTCCATGGATTGCGCCTGTGTATCGTTTTGTCCCGGCACACATCCAAAAAGAATGAAAGCAATCAGTCCAAAGAGCAAACGTTTCATAGTCAGCCTTTCTGATGGCTTCATTCTATGAGAACTTCCTTACGAAAGGATTACGGGAAGTTAATAAGACCTTAAAGGTTTCTACCCCTATGTTTTCATCTTGATGAGTCTACAAAAACCTTTAGGGTCTGATTATGGAATATGGAAAGTAAACTGCGTGCCTTGGCCCAATTGGCTTTCGACTTGAATGTCACCCCCATGCGCCTGGATGATGCCGCGCGCGATGGCAAGTCCCAGCCCTGCACCGCCCGTGCCGCGATTGCGGGACTTTTCGCCGCGATAAAAACGCTCGAAGATGTGCGGGATGTCTTGCGGGTGGATGCCTTCGCCGGTGTCGCTAATAGTCACTTTTACGCCTGAACTTGTTCGCCGCGCATTGACTTTGATCTCCCCTCCACCAGGTGTGTGCCGCAACGCGTTGCTGATGAGGTTATTCAACACGCGCCCAATTGCCTGCGTATCCATGAAAACCGGGTCGACGTTCGAAGCGACCTGACCTTCCAGTTTTATTTCATGCTGTAATGCAAGGTGGGAGAAACTTTCTAGCGTATCAGAGACAAGATCACTGAGTGAAGCGGTTGAACGCTGAAGCGGGAAACCACCTGCATCCAACTGTGACATTTGAAAGAGATCGTCAATCAACGCCGAGAGAGACATCACATCCCGCTGCGCGGTAAGCAGATAGCGCTTGACCATCTCGGGGTCTTCCACCACCCCATCGGATAACGCCTCGAGGATGGCGCGCATAGATGTCAGTGGCGTTTGCAAATCATGCCCCACCCAGGCGATCAGATCGCGACGCAGGATTTCGAGTTCGCGTTGTTTCTGGTCCGCGGTTTGCAATTGCTCGGCCATCTGGTTGAAGGCTGCGGCCAGCGCGCTGACCTCATCTCGCCCGCTGACGGGGACGCGTGTTTGCAAGTCACCATCCGCTAGTTTTTGCGCTGCGCCTTTCAGCAAATTGATTCGTTCAGTCACGGTGCTGGAGAGAAAATATCCTAATATCATCGCGATGCCACTTGCGAAAACCAACAAGACAATTGCAAGCAGGAGGTCATGCTCACTGGCAAACATCAACTGGGCCGAGAACCAAACATTGAAGAAAGTGAGAAGGCTGGCAAGAGCATATCCGCCAAGCAAGGTCCAGCGCAGCGTTGGAGATAAATTGACCCAGCCGAAGCGATAGGCTCCATATCCAACCAGCGCAGAAGCAAGCGCCGTAATTCCTAAAAATAATGCCATCAATCCAAGTTCATTGGATGGCGGCGACATGAGTATATTGAAGAACGCCAGCGAAATGACAACGAT
>DASWEH010000433.1:0-3450 GCA_036394895.1 Anaerolineales bacterium | reverse complement strand
CACGTATAAATTGGCGTGAGAGGCAAAGATCTCTTCACGGTGGGAGGCAGAGATTTTGATCGTATCGGGTTTTGATTCCATTTGTCCTCTTTCCCATCATTGCGAGGAGATTGCTTCAGGCAAAAAACACTGCCCTCGCAATGACATAAGAATTAGGTTACTGTCAATTTTTGCTGCGGGTACTTTTCGTAACGTCTTTCCTCGACGACTTTGCGAATTCTATCAAATCCTTCCCAGATGTCGGTGAAGGAAATGTAAATTGGCGCGAAACCAAGACGAATATTATCAGGAGCGCGAAAATCGGGAATAACGTTCATCTCTTCGATCATGGCGCGATTGATGCGATAAGCTTCTTCGTGCCGGATGCTGATATGGGAGCCACGTTTAGCAGAGTCACGCGGGGAGCCAAGAGAAAAGCCCAATGGCGCAAGCAGTTCATCGATCAGGAAAGAAGCGTAGTCCGTCATCAAAATGGATTTGGCGCGCAGTGCATCCATGCCTGCTTCAAGCAATGGAGTCAGCGCTGCCTCCATTGCCAGCGTGGAAAGCATGGGTGCTGTGCCCACTAAAAATCGCTGGATACCTGGCGCGGGCTGATAGTTAAGATCGAACTCGAACGGATTGCTCTGTCCCCACCAGCCCCAGATGGGAGATGTAACATCGTTTTGCAATGACTTGTTTACGTAGAGGAATGCGGGCGCGCCAGGTCCACCATTGAGATATTTGTAGGTGCAGCCAATGGCAAAATCGGCGTTGGATTTGTCGAGTTCAATAGGTACTACTCCCGCGGAATGACTCAGATCCCACAAAACCAGTGCACCTTTGCGATGGGCAAGTTCGGTGACATATGCCATGTCGTAAAGGTAGCCGCTCTTAAAAGTAACGTGGGATAAGGTGACGAGAGTCGTGTTTTCATCGATGGATGCTTCAAGCCTTGCGAGATCTGGCGTGATGTCATTGTCCATTGCGCCGATGCGGATGATTTCGTGATGATCCCCTAGTAGTTTGACAATGCCTTGCAAAATATACAAATCAGAAGGGAAGTTGAATGTGTCTGTAATGATGCGCTTCTTTTGCGGCTGTAAGGTCAATGCGGCGGTGGCGAGTTTGAATAGATTAATCGAGGTTTGATCGCCCACTACCACTTGCGCTTCGCGGTCCGCTGCGCCGAGTAGAGTCGCGAGCTTATCGCCGATGCGTGATGGCGATTCCCACCAGCCTTTGTTCCAGCCGCGGATGAGGTCTGTGCCCCATTCCTCTTCCACAGCTTTCTTCATTCGTTCGATAACAGATTTAGGCAATCGTCCCAATGAGTTACCATCGAGGTAGATGAGGTCGGGATCGTTGACAACAAATTGCTCGCGGTAGGAGGCGAGAGAGTCTTGTTGATCAAGTTGTTTGGCAAAGTCGAAAGAGGAGGAGAGGTTGATCATAATCACCTTTTACCACAAAGTACACGAAGAAACACAAAGGTTTTAACTTGTATACCTGTTTACTTGTCTACTTTTTACTCTCTATCTTACTCAGTGCATATTCTGCTAACGCCGTGATCGTCAACGACGGGTTGACGCCGGGATTGGCGGGCATGATCGAACCATCAATAATATACAGCCCTTCGTAATTATGGATTTCGAAGTTTTTGTTTACCACACCTTCTTCGGCATTTCTTCCTATTGGTGCGCCCCCAAGGATGTGCGCGGTTGTGGGTAAGCCCAATAAATTTTCACCGAGCGACCCAAGCGCGACACCATTCGTCCGTTTTGCAAAATCACGCGTCAGCTCGTGCGAGCCTTTCACTTGCGCGTGAATTTCATAGCTAGGTCCCTCCTCCGCGACCATGCCACGTCGGAACAGCGTAAAACCACTTCGTCCAATCCGAAAGCGCATACGATTGTCGGCATGCTGCATGACGAGCAGGATCGTCACATTATGTGCCCAGCCGGGCAGAATCAGCGCCTTTGCAAAGTCCATCGGATGTGTCAATGCCCAGCCGAGAAATTTCAGGAGGCGAACTGGTACGCTCACATCGGTATCGATCAACGGCGCGGCAAGGAAGCGCATCAGCGATGAACCATCAGGATAACGGACCGGCTCAATGCGCGTGATTTCATCCTGATTGTAAATGGATGAAATGGACACGCCCTCCGAATAATTGACATCGGATTTGCGAGCCAGGCTTCCCAGCAGCGCTTCCGAGTTGGTCCTGACCATATGACCAAGTCTCCTCGAGAGCTTAGGCAAAGATCGCTTCACATCCCGCAGGTTCAGCAGGAGTTTCATCGTTCCCATCACGCCCGCGGAGAAGATGACGTTCTTTGCATACACAGTTTGCTTACGTTTGAATAGGGAAGTGGAGGGTTGATAAGTGACTTCATACTGTGAGTCGTCAAAAGTCGAAGGCCTGCCCTGAGGCTTGTCGAAGGGTCGAACGTCAATTACTTCTGCTTCTGCAATTACGGTCGCGCCATTCTTCTCTGCAAAATACAAATAGTTCTTCGGCAGCGTATTCTTTGCATTGTAACGACATCCCACCATGCACCCACCGCAGTGATTGCATCCTGCCCGCATTGGACCTTGACCGCCGAAGTATGGATCATTGACCGTGAGGCCGGCTTCGCCGAAATAGGCGCCAACATCTGTTGCACGGAATGTATCTCCTTTGCAGATTTCATCAGCCATTTGTTTGAGGATGTGATCCGCCTTCCAAAGTTTGGGATTGCGTGCCACACCGAGCATTCTCTTCGCCGTCTCATAATGCGGACGAAGTACTTCACCCCATCTCACATTTTGATTCCAGGCGGGAGTTGCGAATGTTTCATCAGTTGGGACTTCGAGTACATTGGCATAGCCCAAACTGCCGCCGCCGACTCCGGCTCCATGCAGAACCATTACACCCTTTAAAATACTGATCTGCAAAATTCCATGCGCACGTAATGCAGGCAGCCAGAGATATTTCCAGAACTGCCAGTTGGATTTGGCGAAGTCTTTATCTTCGAAGCGTTTGCCTTTTTCAAGGACGAGAACAGAATAGCCCTTTTCTGTCAGTCTCATGGCAGAGACACTTCCCCCGAAGCCAGAGCCGATAATCACGTAGTCATAGATGTTTTGCGTCATTCAGTCACCCGTTTCATGTCATCTAGCGAAGCACACCGCTACGGTGTGAGCGGAGCGAAGAGTCTCTTGCGGCATGGTAGAGATGCTCACCTGCACTAGCACCAGGTGCAAGTGTCGCCAAAAGCGGCTTAGCATGACATTGTAATAAGTATTTTACCTGAACGGACATACATCTGCCGGCACATAGGTATGGCTTTGTGAGCCGTGATAATCACTTCCCAACGGGATCAAAATCTCAGGATGTTCTACCGCGTATTGAATTGCTGCCGCGCAGCCATCATACATTTTGTGCGTGGATTGATACGCATCCCAAAAGGCGGTTGCCATTTCGACATA
>DASWEH010000432.1:0-8843 GCA_036394895.1 Anaerolineales bacterium | reverse complement strand
CAGTATATGCTGGCGATCCTGTTGGCAGATCTGCGCGGCACCCTTGACGAAAAGAATCGCCGGGAGTTGGTCTCTGATCTACGACTGATTCCCGATCTGGTTGGGCGCACCTTGGATCGTGAAGAGGCTGTGGAACTTGTGGCTCGTGCCTTGAAAGATATTCGCGATTGTCTCTATTTGGGGCGCGGGATCAATATGCCGATTGCTTATGAGGGTGCGTTGAAACTAAAAGAAATTTCATACACTCATGCGGAGGCGTATCCGGCGGGAGAAATGAAACATGGCCCGATCGCGTTGATCGATGAGCAAATGCCTGTGCTCTGCCTGGCTCCCAAAGATCCGTGGCGCGAGAAAATGGTCTCTCAAATCCAGCAGGCCAAAGCGCGCGGTGGAGTGGTGATCGCAGTCGCAACGGACGGCGATGAATTGATCGAGGGAATGACCGATCATGTCCTGTGGGTCCCGGAAACCCCATGGATGCTTTCCCCGGTAATCACCGTGCTGCCTCTCCAAATGCTGGCTTATCATATCGCGGCCCTACGCGGCTTAGATGTAGATCAGCCACGGAACCTGGCAAAATCCGTGACTGTGGAATGAAAGTGATCCTGGTCTGTAACCTCATATAATGATTGTGCAAGGCTGCACTAGCAACAAATTTGACGAGTTTGGCATTCGATGTCAGGCTCGTTTGTGTTGAAATGCCTGTCATAGGGTTTTGAATACATTCTAAAAAGGAGGAAGATAAGCCAAATACCAAACCCCAATTAATTTTTTATTGAAATTCCACTTCCTAAAGTTTGCTGGCGGCGGCTTTTCTGGGACCCCTACACACGCTGGAACGTATGCAGGCAGTGATGATTATGATAATTACTATATGATCATTGCCTACACTTCGCCGCCTTGTGAGGATTTCAATGATACCTCCGCCCAAGTGATCCAGTTTAGAGGTAATGCCGGTGGTGGTAACGAAGATGAAGATCGTGTTTATATAAATTATGAGGAAGATGAAAATCACCAAAAACCTGTTTATCCAAGTATCTCAGTACTGAGATAGTCAAGGCAGCAGACGAAAAGCGACGTGCACTGCGCGTCGCTTTTTTGTTTTAAGTATGCCCTCAATTTTCATGGTGCAGATCACTTCCTGAAGGTTTGCAAAAAAGAAAAGAACTCTCCCCTTCCCATAGTACTTTTGGGTAGTAAAATTGTAACCGTATATTAATGTAAGATGAATAAAATGTAGTTAATTGTTAATTATTTGCTCTGGAAATTTGTAAGGAGTTGTTTTATGAAACCAAGATTACAGGAACGGGGCCAAGCTCTCATTTTGATCGCACTAGCCGCGGTGGGACTTTTTGGCTTTAGCGCGCTTGCAATCGATGGCAGCAGAGTTTTTTCCGATCGTCGTCATGCCCAGAACGCGGCCGATACTGCCGCGCTTGCCGCGGCGCTGGCGAGAGTCAGGGCCGTAGGCGTTAACCTCGACGCGAATGGTAATCCAATCCAGTCTGCTATTGACGCAGCGACTGTTACTGCCGGTCTCGATCGTGCTGCCAGCAATGGTTACACCAATGATGCAGACAGCACTGTAGAAGTTCATATGTGCAATGAAACAGGTCTTAATCCCCCTTGCGAAGCCTTGCCCAGTGGGGTAACTCCGTCTGAATATAAGGAATATATCCAGGTCAAAATCGTTTCGACGATCCCCACCACCTTTGCACGGGTTATCGGTCGAGCGCAGGTGACCAGTGTGCTGACGGCTATCGCGCACGCTGGGCCAGGCCTCCCCAAGCCCTTTCTCGATGGAGTAGCATTGGCAGCTCTTAAACCTGATGGAGACAATACTTTAGGTGGAAACGGCGTTGTGCACCTGGATGTGAATAACAGCGGCGTCTTCAACAATTCGACCGGAAGCTGTGCCACCCAGATAAACGGCGCATCAGGCAGCTACACGGTGGACACTTCATTTCAATTTGCCAATAACGGTCAATACTGTAGTGGCGCGGGAGGTAACCAGCTTAACCCGGTCGTGCCCGCCAATCCGATTCCTTACCCGCCAGCGACGCTTGTACTGCAAGCCCCGACGATCACCTGTTCTGGCACCGGCTCCCGAACCTTTGACACCGCTACACAAACCTACACCTACCATCCAGGGAATTATCCCAGTGGAGATAGCCTGACCGATTCAAGAAATATTAACTTTAGCCCAGGTAATTATTGTTTTGGAGCCGACCTTAAACTTAGCGGCACTTCTCACATCATCGCGAACGATGTTAATTTCCTGATCACAGGCGGAGAATTCACGACCAACGGAAGTACGGAACTTGCCTGCAACAACATGCTGGTGCATATTAAAGGTGGGTCTGGAATGCGCTTCAATGGGAATAGCACGGTCTATTGTAACAATGTTACTTTCTTTGCGTCCACAGGGAGTATAGAATGGTCAGGGAATTCAGGCATTCGGTTGTTCGCACCCAAGGGCGGAGAATATGAAAACGTACTGATCTACATGCCCTTTGAGAATACGTCTCAACTAAACATTGTAGGAAATTCGGCTAATGAACTAACAGGTTCGATCATCGCAGTCCACTCTGATATTAAGATCAGCGGTAACAGCGGAACAACCGGACTGCACAGCCAGATCATTGGCTATACTGTAGACCTTGCGGGTTCCAGCAACACTGTTATTAACTATTCTCCTGGTGAACAAGTCGTATTTCCAGATCCGAGCGACATCCAGTTGACTAAGTAATGTAAATCGTAATCATGAGACCGGGCTTGAATGGCCCGGTCTTATGTTCACAGAGCCTGACAAGAGATCGGTCTGTACACTTGTTTCGTGAGCCTGCTAGCCTGATATCATCCAAGATTTTCTCCTTTTTTCCTGCTTTTCCCCACCCTCGCGAACACCTGTAACCTTTTCTTAGTTGACTCTGAGAAGTCTCATCTGTATAATTTAGCAAAGACCTTGTTTCTATTTTTGTTTTTCGAGGAGGAACCATGTTAATTAAAGTACGTTCATCCCTTCTTTCATTGGTCATCATCGCAGTTTTGTTTTTTAGTGCAATAGGTCCAACAATCGTATATGCCGATGGGGGCACCACAGGCGACACACCACCCACTGAAACGACCACTGAATGTGCTTCCGATGGGACAACCAACGAATGTTCTTCGGAGGCAGTAACGGTAGAGGCGCCTGCCGCACCGGATGTCAGTGCTCCGGCCGCAGAGGAACCCTCTGCTGGTGGAAATGAGCCAAGCGCAGAAGCTGCTCCTGCAGAGCAAGCCGCAACCCTGAGCGATGTACCTGACAATACAACCGTTGCGGTTGTGAATGCGGAGGGGCAATCTGAACCGCTGGCAACGCAGGCCGCGGCAGAAGCGCTGGCGACGACAAGCGACCCGATCTGGTGTCCTGCGGCACAGACAACCCCAACTCCCGGAGCGAATGGCTGTACCAGCTCGTTCAGCAGCTTCAATGCATTGCTCACGTTTTTGTCGGCAAATCCAACGTTCCAGGGAGCCGGCACCATTTATGTTCAGCAAGGTGCCTACCAGGGCGGTGAGTCAAGCATAAATTTCAATAACTACAGCTTGAGCAACATCAGTAACGCTCCTTTGACGATCCAGGGTGGCTGGAATACTTCCAACAACAGCGTGGACCCAGCCGCAATAAGCACGTTTAATAACACTTCGTTTGTCATTGGTTCAGCCACCAACCCATGGGGTGGCTCGCTGACGATCAATAACCTTACGCTCGGTTTCAATCCAACCGGTCAGAGCGGAACGGGGCTGACGGTTTACTCACAGAGCGACATTAACCTAACCAATGTCACTGTTACAAATTCTGCGACCGGAGCTGGGGCGGAACTCAATGCTGGCAGTAATGTCACCATCAAAAACTCGAAATTTGACCGTAATAAAACCGCGGGCGCCATTATCAGGGCTATAGGCAGTGTGGCTATATCCGATAGCAGCTTCAGTAACCCTACCAATGGGCGACGCCAGATCACAGGTCTTGATATTGTGAGTGATGGCTCGGTATCCCTGTTCAACGTGCTGGCGAATACAAATCGCGAAGCCGGCGCCACTATCAAGGCAAATGGTCGGGTGACGCTGGTGAATAGCTCCTTCTCTGATACGAAGTCCACGAAAGGTTCGGCTTTTTTTGGATATGGCTTGCAGGTTGAAAGTGGGGATGCAATTGATCTTGACACCGTGACCGCGAACGACAACTTCCTGTGGGGGGCTTCCCTCAATGCCGTCGGAGATGTGAGCATCATAAATAGCATCTTCAATGCAAATACCACTGCCTCACCCGGCTTCATCGATGATACCGGTTTGCTTATCACGAGTGGTGGAAAAGTTTCTATTAACAATAGCAAAGCTGATGACAATCGCCTCATAGGTGCAACGATCAACGCGCAAGGAGATGTGGCTATTAACAATAGCTCCTTCTCAAATAACAAAGGCGTTACACTTGACAGCGCAGGCAATCAGACATTCCATGGTTATGGTTTACAGGTCGTTACACCAGGCAACATTTCCCTCAATGGTGTTATAGCGTCAAACAACACACTCTTTGGTGCACATCTGGAATCAGGTTTGGATGTAAATATTCTTAACAGTGACTTTAGCAATCAGACATCTGGGTCTGCTACAGATCAAACCGGTAGAGGCTTGGAGGTGATTAGTGGTGGAAGTGTTATTCTGGATACCGTTACGCTCAACAACAATCAGACGTTTGGGGCGAACATTCAGGCAGTCGACGGTATCTTCCTGGATACTGTCACGGCGACCGGTAATGGACAGAACGGCGTCGAAGTGAAGGGCAACTGCACAACCCTGTTCCTGATCGGTGGGACGTACTCTAATAACGGCCAATATGGACTGAGCATCACCGACCTGCAATTGAATCAGAGTGGCTCACCCATATTTGCCACGAATGGCGCAGGCGACATTTTCCAGAATCCGACGACTTGCGTCTTCCCAGCCAGTACTCCCTTTACTCCTCCCACCCCACCGGTTGACAACACCGGTTCAACTCCTGTGGATAATGGGACTTTAGCAAACACAACACAGGCCGAGTCCACGACGGAAGAGAGTGTCAGTACTGTATATTCTCTCTCCAGCTCCAGCGCTTTCCGTGACAGTGCCGCAATCGGATCCTTTGTTGGAAAATTCAACAATGTAGGAAATGTAACTCTCAACAGCTTCCTGGCGAATACCACACTCGCGCAGAGCACCCACGTAAGTCTCTTTATAGGAAAATATGCATACGTCTACTCCCTGTATGGGATGCAGATTTTTGTGTATTATCCAAGCTTGGACAATGTTGCCATGGTGGGGCCACACTAGTGATGTCCGGTAAGAAAACGTCATGCAGAAATAGCGAGAGACTTTAACTGGATTGTAAGATAGGTTCTTCTTGTTCTCTGCTACAATTGAGGAACGGCGATGAGCCGTTCCTCAATTTATTAAAGGGAAATTGACCATGATAAATCATCGTTTGCTCATCATTTCCATCTTTGTTTTGACAATCGTTTTGGCTGGTTGTGGAAAGGCACCCGCAACATCCTCACCTGTCACTGAGGCTACCTCGACAACAGAACCACAACAACCTGTATCTGTCACCGCTACGGTGACGCCGGATGCCTGTGCGCCTGGGCAGGTCGAAGCACAGGTTCAAAAAGTTCATAAGCACATGCGTGAATTCGATGACGCCTCCATCCTGGCGTCTAATATGCCGCGCGAACAACTCAGCGGTTCCATCTCAGACCTTCAGCGCATTCGAAGGGAAGCCGAGGATGAGCTCGTCCCAGCCTGCCTGACGGATCTGAAGACCTATCAGGTTCAGCACATGAATTCAGTGATCAACACCCTGATTGCGTTCATGGGCGGCGCCGACCAGCAAAGCCTTGATCAGGGCATTGCTCTTGCCCGTCAGCAGCACGATCAATATACTCTCGAGTTGGCGCGGCTGCTTGGGCTGACAGTTGTCCCAGCGACAGCTCCTCCAAGCGCGCCCTCCGAAACTCCAACCCCGTAGGCATTTATAAGTGGATTGAGGCAACGTTTATGCGTCCAGATTGGGATTCTTATTTCATGAAAATTGCTTATGCGGTTTCGGAACGAAGCACTTGTGACCGGGCTTTCGTGGGTTGTGTGCTTGTGCTTGAAAAACGGATCCTCACCACCGGATTCAACGGTTCTCCTGCGGGTCAATCCCACTGCGATGAGGTAGGTCACCTGCTTGTGGATGGACACTGTGTCCGTACCATCCATGCCGAGACCAACGCCATTATTCAGGCTGCCCTGCACGGCATCTCCACCAAAGGCTCGGCTTGTTATGTCACTCACCTTCCTTGCATCAATTGCACAAAGGTTCTGATCAATGCAGGTATCTCCCGTATTGTCTACAGCGTTGCGTATCGAGTCGATGACAATGCTATGGACTTTCTAAAAGCAGCTGGCATAGAAATTGCTCAAAAGGAATTTACAGCATTTGCATAAACATCACAAACGTCCCGAAGGATGGTTTATCGCTTGTCTCATAAATTACTAAACTTTTTGGTAAAAAATTACGAGCGAATATCACAAGTTCGGTTTAGTAAATTATGCGATACTCTGTAGAAAACACTGATGAGCTGCTTCGCGCAAACCTTCGGGACGGTGCATACCGTTACCCAAAAGCCGCGCCAGATGAGGCGCGGCTTTTGTTGTTTAAGAGCAACTACGTTTACTCGCTTGGGATCATGATCCACAACAGGAAGTAGATCAGCAGGCCGGGTACGCCGCCGGGAATAAACGCAATAATCATTGCCAGGCGGAACCAGAAGGCGCTAATTCCAAAGAATTCACCGAGTCCGCCACAAACACCTGCCAGCATACGATTCCGACGTGAACGACGCAAGCCTTGTTTTTGATGTGTAGTCATTTTCATACTCCTATTTCTCATTACAGAGTGCCGCACGCATGTTTGACATGTGTATTCAAGCTGGAATTATGAATTTAGCTTGCAAATTACCCAAAAGTTTATCAACTAATGAGGCGGGCGGCAATTTCAATACTATCTACGCAGGCTTTTTAGAAAAGTAGCAGGGAGTGGCTCAAACACTTCGTACGTATTTTTCAAACCAAGCTAAAGTCCGCGCCCAGGCATCTTTTGCGGCCTCCGGGTTATAGCGCGGACCGGTGTCATTATGGAAAGCGTGATCGGCATTTGGGTAAATGATCTTTTCATAGATCTTGTTATTCTCCAGCATGGCTTGTTCAATCTTAGGAATACCAGAATTGATTCGTGAGTCCAGTTCTCCGTAAATCGCCAAGATCGCGGCGCGGATGTTTGGAACATCTTCAACCTCTGGAGCTGGCCCGTAGAAAGGGACAGCCGCCAGTAATTCCGGCATTTGAGTGGCAACCTGCCAGGTGACGCCACCGCCGAAGCAGAAACCCGTCATGCCAACTTTTTCAGCCTCTGCAAAGGGTTGGCCCTGGAGATAACGCCAGCCGCTTTTAAAATCTTTCACGAATTGATCGTGCGCGATGTTTCCCAAGGCGCCAGGCACATTGGCTGAGCCAACAGCAGCAGTCCCTCCCTGCCGCGAGAGCAAATCTACGGCAAGACCAACATATCCTGCTTTTGCAAATCGCCGCGTCACATCCTGGATGTGAGGTGTAAGCCCGCGGTTCTCATGACAGACCAAAATAACAGGTGAACTCGTTACATTGGAAGGTCTCGCCAAGTAGCCAATCAAGTTTGTATCTGCCGCGGGGATCTGGACTTCGCTTGCGATCACGGCGGGATCATCAGGCATCACGGTCCCATAGGTGGTTGAAGGCGAGGCAGCCTCCGTGAAAGCGGATTCAGCTGTCGGTGAGGCTTGGGGAGATTCGGTCGGTTCCGCTGAGGGTGAATTCGTTGGAGAGGCTGAAACGGTCTCCGTCGATTCAGATGGCGGAACACATCCTGCCAATATCGAGTTGGCAGCAATCAAACTGCCGGTCACCGAGGTGATCAGCTTCAACGCCTCGCGCCGCGATAACCTGCCCTCTTCATAGTCCTCTGCGAATTCTTCTGCAAGATACCGTTGGAAAATGTTCATTTCAGTCTCCTCTGCCACTTGTTTCATCATTTACTTTTTGTGTAGATGATTATGCGGCACTCTGTAAACTAGTGAACACGGAAACATTCTCTTCCCCGCTTATCTGTATGCCCAAATTTAGCGAGTGACGCGAATTAAGTCAAGTCGCTGCGCGAGTGTTGAGCACAAGACAAAGGTAAAATAACAGCATGGCATATTCAAACACCGTTCGAAAAGAAACTCTGAAATCCATTGCGGATGTGAGTCATATGCCCTTCTGGCTCGATGACCCGTCTCAACCCACACCCGAGTCTGAACTTACAAAAAATATCTCCACGGATTTGCTGATTATCAGCGCAGGCTTCACAGGCTTATGGACTGTATTCCTCGCGAAGGAAGAGGATCCCTCGCGTGAGGTTGTGATCATCGAAGCGGGTGAAGTCGCCAGCGGCGCAAGCGGGCGCAACGGCGGCTTTATGGATGCATCCATTACCCATGGACTTCAAAATGGCATAGCACGCTGGCCCAAGGAGTTCCCTGCGCTGCTGGCTTTGGGGATCACCAATCTCGATGAGATCGAATCGACCATCAAGAGCCTTGGCATTGAATGTGACTATCTCCGTACTGGTGAGCTGAGTGTTGCCTCTGAGCCGCATCAAGTGCAAGAGTTGAAATCCGAGATGGAACTCAGCGCACTATACGATCTTCGCTCTGAGTTCTATGACCATGAGAATATACAGGACATTATTAAGTCACCTTTAT
>DASWEH010000431.1:0-3426 GCA_036394895.1 Anaerolineales bacterium | reverse complement strand
AAAGCGGATGCCAAATTTTTTGGCGATGCAGTTCCAGAGGAATTGCAATCGAAATATACGCCCGTGCGTGTCAAGATATCTCCTATTCATATCCGCGCAGAAAGTTGAGATGAAATGCAAAACAACGTACCAAATACACACATTGATCTATTTCAGAATCCAGTGCATGGCGTGCTGACCAGCATGATGCCTGACGGTATGCCGCAATCGAGTATTGTCTGGGTTGATTACGATGGAGAATGCGTCCTGATCAACACGACTCTGGAGCGGCAAAAAGGTCAAAACATGCAGGCGAATCCGAAAGTGACGGTGCTTGTCATTGACCCAAAAGATTCAAGCCGTTGGGTCGAAGTACGCGGACAAGTTCGAGAAATAACCAGAGAGGGTGCCGAGTCCCATGCCGATAAATTAACACAACGCTATTGTCCCGGCAAACATTATTTCTACGGCGACATTTATCCGCCCGAACAAAAAGAAAAAGAAACGCGCGTCATCGTCAAGATTGAACCCATTAAAGTTTCGCTGGATGCAGTATTCAAATAGATGACATGCTTTGAATTGGTTTATGCCCTTGTGCGCTTGGATTGATAAAAGCTCTAGGTATCAAAACATAATTTTACATGGGAGATCCATGATGTTAAAAAAAATCTTTGCTCTGTGTTTGGCCGCTATCCTGCTTTGTGGAACGGCGTGTACTCCAGACACAAACCTGCCAGAGGTCGTTGCCTCTGACGCGATTGCTGACATTATCGAACAATACCGTCAGGAGATTCCTCAGCGCATGCAGCAGGAAAATGTGCCTGGACTGGCAATTGCTGTCGTCGATGATCAGAATATCTTATGGGCGGAGGGCTTTGGTTACACCGATTGGAACCGCCGAACTCCTGTTACGCCAGACACGCTTTTCTCCATCCAGTCCATGTCCAAATCCTTCACCGCCACAGCCGCCATGTTCGCTGCCCAGGATGGCCTCGTGGATCTGGATGCCCCGATCACAACCTATCTGCCCGATTTTCACGTGAACAGCATCTTCGAGGAACACCCTGAGCAGAAGATCACGTTGCGAATGTTGCTCAGCCATACGGCAGGTTTTGCTCACGAAGCACCATATGGCGGTAACTACGATCACCCGCTTTACTCCTTCGAACAACACATTGCCAGTATCTCCGACACGTGGCTGAAATTCCCGGTTGGCACTCGCTACAGCTATTCCAACCTGGGCATTGACCTGGCTGGTTATATCCTGCAGGTGCGTTCTGGCATGCCGTTCATCTAGTACGTGCAGGAGAAGGTACTGGATCCATTAGGGATGAAGGACAGCACGTTGGATGTGAATCGGGTGAGGGGCACTCCCACACGGGCAATTGGGCACGTGGATTTCCCCTTTCGCCCTCCGGTGGATTTCCTGCTGATCCCCTCGGGTGGAGTGTGGACCACCGCGAACGACATGACACGTTATCTGCAGTTTCACATCAACAAAGGCGCACTGCCTGGAAATCGGATGTTGCGCGAAGATCTGGCGGAGACCATGTACGCGCCTCCCAACCTGCCTGCCAACCATTATGCCCAGGGAATCATTGTTACCACGGAACATGGAACGCGCCGCTTTGAGCATGGCGGGGGCGGCTTTGGCTTCAACAGCGACATGATCTGGTACCCGGAGCTGAAACTGGGAGCGGTGGTATTGTGCAATGCTCAACTGGAAAACGACTTCGTCTATCAACTGAACAAGGAGATCCTGGATAGTATTATCGCCAGTTCGCCCGATCTTTACGCTCAACGTGCCAAAAGTGCAGTTCGCGTAGAACCGGCTTACCGGCCTGATAAACAGGGAAATATCCTATGGGATGACGCTTTAGGAAGGCTGATTGAGAGCAAAGCGTTACCGGAAAGTGCGGCTGGCAAAAGACGGGTAAGCGCTTTAGTGGGTAAGTATTTTTTGGGTGACTCAAGTGAAACGATCGAGATCAGTAACCGCAACAATGAGCTGATTCTCTCCTTATCGGGCACGACCAGTTCCCTGACAGAAGTAGAACCGGGGCTGTATTTCTCCCTCTCCGGCGATGCCTTCGACGTGCGTGGGCCTGTGCCGATGTTCACCAATATTCGCCTGGTCAAAGCCAACACACGGGCGCTGCCTTTGCAGATCGCTTTCTATGCTATTTGCGGGCTCGTGTTCTTATCAGCCCTGTTCTGGTGGCCAATCCGCGCCATCCTTCGGCGTATCCGCCGGAAAGGCGCTGAGACGGCCGCTTCCGCTGCGGACTCTCCGCGAAACCATTTGCTTACATGGGTGGGACTGTTAACTGGGTTGGCTTCCCTTTTCAGTCTTTTCTGCCTAGCGACCGTCGCCCTTATCCCTAACCTGATCTACGTCCCCTGGCCGCGCCCGTATGTGGATCTGCTCTGGTGGCAGTTTGGCGTCCTGAGCCTCCCGTTTGCCTGTCTGCTTCTGGCGGTTGTGATTGCCCTGCTCGCTGCTCCGATCACGCGAAACTATGCTTGGGCGCGTACCACATGCTTCTATTACTTGACCGTTGCCTTGGCACTGCTGACATTCAATTTGGCGATCATCCTGTGAACCGAATTGCTGGTGATATAAAATGAAAAGTCAATTTGCTCAAACAATGAGGGGACCAATTGAAAAGAAATCAGGGGCTCATCTTTACAACAAGCACAGGTGGCCCGGTCTCGCCAAGGAACTTTATTCGCCACTTCAAGCAAGCCTTAAAAAGTGCCGGTCTTCCTGATATAAGGGTGCACGACCTGAGGCATTCACACGCTTCTTTGCTTCTGGCACAACCTTCTGTGACTATAATGATGAGACAGGAAGAGCCAATAATTTAGTGAGCAGGGCGCAGGAGAAAAGGCATGTCTCAAGACCAGAACGACAAGTCAGCCGAAGCAGGCATGAAGACAGAAGTGGTCGCCAAGGGCAAGCGTCGTCAATATCCAGCGAAATACAAGTTGCGGATTCTACGAGAAGTGGAAGAATGCAAAGGGCCAGGCGAGGTGGGCGCCTTACTGCGCCGGGAAGGGCTGTATTCCTCGTTGGTGAGCAAGTGGCGTGAACAGCGCGAACGTGGCAGCCTGACAGATGTATCGGGACGTAAGCGCGGACCGAAAGTGGATCCGCAAGCGAAGGAATTGGAGCGCTTGCAACGGGAGAACAAACGTTTGCAAGAGAAATTGGAACGGGCCGAACTGATCATCGATGTCCAAAAAAAAGTGGCACGGCTGCTTGGGGTACCTCTGGAAGACAACAACCTGAACGAGGAGTCCTAATGCAGTCTGCCGAGCAATTAGGACAACGCATTGGCGTCGAGGCAGCCTGTGCTGCCTTGAGCGTACCAAGGAGTAGTCTGTATCGTGCTCGCAGGCTGCGATCGGAGCGCACCAACCCAAAGATTTCAGCACGTGCTCTAA
>DASWEH010000430.1:0-7813 GCA_036394895.1 Anaerolineales bacterium | reverse complement strand
TGTTGCAGTCGCCATTGATAATGCACGCTTGCATGCCGAAGTAAAACTTATGGCCATGACGGATGTGGTCAGTGGTCTCCGCAACCGCCGCGCTTTTGATGAAACTCTCTATGCGGAAATCACGCGGGCCAGTCGCTATAGCCATCCAATCTCATTGATCATTCTCGATCTGGATTCCTTCAAGGAATACAATGACAAATGGGGGCATCCCGCCGGGGATGTTCGATTAAAGGAGATCGCAGATTTGTTGCGCTCCAATGTCCGTGACCCAGATTTAGCCGCGCGTTACGGCGGCGAGGAGTTCGCCGTCATCTTGCCGAACACCTCCAAAGGTGGCGCCATCCGGCTTGCCGAACGCCTACGCCAATCTGCCGAGTCTAGCGCGCCTCAAAAGAATGAGGATAGCTACCCCATATCAGGCTATACGATCAGCCTGGGGGTGGCGACTTATCCTGATGATGCCACCTCGATGGAAGAATTGTTGCACATGGCAGACAATGCAGAACTTATGGCAAAGCGGCTTGGCAAAAATCAAGTCTATGCTGCAAATTCTGCGAACAAGGTCCAGCGCCCGTAAAACCTTTTCTATGCATACCAGTCCATCAACCCCTTTTCGAATCACGGATCGACTTGCTCTCTTCCCAGATTCGACTCAAATCCAAAGCGACTCGCTTTTCATCGCCGGACAGGATCTCGCCTCTCTCGCCGAGAGATATGGAACTCCGTTATATGTTTATGACCGCGCCACTTTGGAGGCTTCCGTGGCGGATTACCAAACCGCCCTACAAAGATATTATCCTGCTTCTTCCCATATTACCTATGCCGGGAAAGCCTTTCTCTGTAAAGCCATCGCCCAATGGACTCAAACCCATGGTCTTTTCGTGGATTGTACAGGTGAGGGGGAGATCGCTATAGCAGTCGCAGGTGGCGTAGCGCCCGAAAATATTCTTGTACATGGGGTGAATAAATCTCTCGCGGATATAAAGACTGCAATGGAACAGGCTGGCACAATCGTTGTCGATAATTTGACGGAACTCAAACAGATACATGTCATTCTGAGCGAAGCGAAGAATCTCCGTACGGGTGTAAGGGACTCTTCGGTCATGGCGCTAGATGCGCCACTTCCTCAGAGTGACATAAAGCTCTGGCTGCGCCTCCTGCCTGGCATTGCCGTGAGGACTCATCACTCGCACACTCAGACTGGACAGCACGATAGTAAGTTCGGCATGACGCGCGCCGAGATGTTGGGATCTGCAGAATTTTGTAAAGAACATCACCTGCCCTTGAAAGGAATTCATTTCCATCAGGGTTCGAACTTCCGCGACCCGGAGCCATTGCTCCCTGCGATTGACATGGCGTTGGATCTGGCAAAGGAAATTGGATTCAACGGTGAATGGCATTTCTGTCCAGGGGGTGGATGGAGCGTAGCCTATCATGAAGATGAACTGCCGAATCCATCCATTGAAGGTTACGTGCGCGGGATTGCAGAGTCAGTGATCGAAGGTTGCCACCAGCGCGGACTTGACCTCCCGCACTTGCATCTCGAACCGGGAAGAAGTCTTATCGCGCGCGCGGGTGTCGCCATCTATCGCGTCGGTGCGGTAAAACGTCGCGGCGAACGGACCTGGCTCTTAATCGACGGCGGCATGGCAGATAACCCGCGTCACGCGCTTTATGGGTCGAAGTATTCCTGTTTAACGGTTGCAGGCGTCGAACGCAAAAAAACTGCAAAAGTATCCATTGGTGGACCCTATTGTGAGTCCGGAGATATCATCATCGAAGACCTGTGGATGCCGGAAGTCGAAGAAGGAGAATTGATCGCGATCCCCGTGGCTGGCGCGTATCATATGAGCATGGCATCCAATTACAACGGTGCACGGCGACCGGCTGTGGTGTGGCTGGAAGAGGCAAATGCAAAATTGATCGTTAAGAGAGAGACAGTGCAAGACCTTTTGAAAAATCAGTTGTGAGACGTGCAGAGATAATCCATTCCATCATTCGGCTTATAGGTAAAACCAAATGATCAAAAAAATCCGCTTGTATTGGCCGCTTATTAAATCGCTTCAAACAGGTCTGCTTCTTTCGACGGGAATTGCGGGTTATTTGAGTTCCCGGCCTCCTTTTAGTATTTCAATGTTATTGGGTTTAATCGTGAGTCTATTTCTGGCGATCAGCGGAAGCACCATCATGAACATGTGGTACGACCGCGACATCGATGCCAAGATGAAACGGACTCACATGCGTCCGGCTGCATCAGGTCAATTGGATCAGAGGGAAATCTTTGTCGTTGGGATGACCATTTCCATTTTGGGAATTGGTCTGGCATTCGTCATCGCGCCATTGTATGGATTGGTCGTCTTCACAGGCTGGTTCTTTGATGTGATCGTCTATACCGTCTGGCTGAAGCGCCGCACCTGCTGGAGCATTCTATGGGGCGGCATTTCGGGTGCAATGCCCATTCTCTCGGGACGTGCGCTCGCGGTCGGCGAGATTGAGCTGGTGGGAGTTTTGTTAGGGCTTGCTATTCTTTTTTGGATTCCCACTCACACACTGACCTATTCCATGAAGTTCCGCAATGATTATAAAAATGCGGGTGTACCCACATTCCCGGAAACGTATGGCGAACGATTCACGCGTATGACCATTGCGATTTCGTCCATCCTCGCCGCGATTGCGATTGGCTGGGCAAGTATTTTGATTGGACTGAGCGCAGGACTGTTGAGTCTCATCGCGGTGCTGACGGCAGTCATGCTCATCCTGGCCTTTGCCACTCTACGCATCCACACGGACAAGATGAACTTTATGCTGTTCCGCTATGCGTCGCTTTATATGTTGAGCGCGATGATTATTTTATCCATTCAGGGATTGATTTAGGAGAATAGGGATGTCAGCACTGTCTAATTCAAGTACTCGTACCATTGCCGTCATGCATGGCGACCAGACTGGCGAAGAACTACTCCAGGAGGCGCTGCGCGTGCTCGTTCCGGAAGTGATTGGTCTGGAATTGGATTTCCAGCACTTCGATATCAGTCTGGAAAAACGGCGCGTCACACAGAATGGGATACTGAAGGAAGCAGCCGAGATGATGAACCGAACTGGCTTGGGAATGAAGGCAGCCACGATTACCCCGCCCGACGCGAATGATGTGGGCAGCCCGAACGCCATCCTGCGAGAACAGATCGACGGGAGAGTGATCTTGCGTACGGGACGGCGCATCCCACGTGTGCGCCCAGTCGGAGGGGTACATGCGCCAATCTCGATTGTACGCATGGCCGTGGACGATGCCTACGGAGCTAAGGAGTGGCGGGAGACAACACCGGAGGGAGATGAGCTGGCTTATCGCACCTCGAAGATCAGCCGGAAGACCTGCCGGTATGTGGCTGAGTTCTCTTTCCAGCTTGCCGAGCACACTGGGGCGCGCGTCTTTGGCGGACCCAAGTACACCGTCAGCCCAGTGTATGAAGGTATGTTCAAGGAAGAACTCGATGCAGCCGCAGCCCGGTACCCCCATGTGGCTTATGAACCGCTGTTGATCGACGCTACCCTGGCACTTCTCATGAAGACGGATGGAGAGTCGCTTGTCATTCCTACGCTCAACCGGGATGGCGACATGCTCTCCGACATGATTTTGCAAATGTTCGGTAGCATTGCCGGGTCGGAGAGCCAGGTTTTGGCTTTCAACGAGGCGATGCAGGTTAAGGTGGTCATGACCGAAGCTCCTCATGGAACTGCGCCCGCGCTGCAGGGGAAGAATATTGCCAACCCGATGGCAATGATCCTGGCTGGGGCAGCGATCCTCTCTTATATTCAGACTCCCAAAGCAGACCAAGCCTCACGCGCCATTTATGAATCCGTTTTTGAAGCGCTGCATGATGGGAAAGCCACCACGGACTTAGGCGGCAGACTGGCAACCACCGAATTCACCGATGAAGTGATCCAGCGTGTACGTGCAAAGCTGGAGGTTTGGAGCGGGCTGCGGAGCTAACCGATAAGATGAACTTTATGCTGTTCCGCTATGCATCGCTTTACATGTTGAGTGCGATGATTATTTTTTCTATTCAAGGATTAATTTAATTACTGTATTCAATCTCAACCTTTCCTAAAACGGGCTAGGATTTCAATGACTAACCTTAACGAAACGTTGCTTGACGATCTCTTAAGCAAACTTGAAAGTGTTCGTCCTTGGTCGCCGCGCGTCATTTCCAAACTAGAGACTCTCCTACACGCCGAAGATGATTATGCTCTGTTTCGGATTAACCCGATTCAATTCGCCACCGAAAAGGGGATTGCAGAGCCCGAAGCCATTGACCTGTTCCTCCACAGTGCGAAGCTGGGCCTCTTTGAAATGGAATGGCATCTGGTATGCGCCACCTGCGGGAATGTGGTCGAAAGTTTCCGCCAAATGCACAAGCTGCATTCGACCTATATTTGTAACCAGTGCGCTTTCGAAAACACGGCAACGCTGGATGACTATATTCAAGTCGCGTTCACAATTTCAAGCTCCATCCGCGATATCGCCTTTCACCATCCGGAATCGCTCTCGGCGGATGATCTTTTGTTCAAATATAAACTAGTCCGAGGCGTCCATTCCTGGTTGGATGGCTGGAGTCATGAAGACCTAATTCGTGCGGTCACAAAATTACTCGCCTATCTTGAACCCCAAGAAAAGCGACGAATAGAATTTCCGGCTGAGTTGGGTCTTGTTATCATAACGAACTTGACGGATAGAGTGGCCGCGGGCTTCCCGGTAGCATCTGAGCCTGTGTCTGACACTCAGACGATCACTATTCAAATTGCTGATGGTCAATTTCAGGTACTCGATCACGAAGCCCCCTCCGGTCGTCTCGACTATGGTTACGCTGCTCTCTCTTTTGACCACCTGGGCGCTCTATCAACCGGTCAGTTGATTGTTGAAATAGAAAACTGCATGGAGCGGAGGGCTTGTATTTGGACAGCTCATTTCACGGGACAACCACCCAGGAAGGGCATCACCTTCAATCCTTTTCTATCAGGCAAACGCCTGATTACCACTCAAACCTTCCGCACCCTCTTTCGCTCCGAAACCGTCTCTGTCAACGAAGGCATCTCTGTTAAAGACATCACTTTCCTCTTTACCGACCTCAAAGGCTCTACCGCGCTTTACGACCAGATCGGTGACCCCAAGGCCTACTTCCTAGTCCGTCAACACTTCGATACTCTTGGTAAGGCGATCAACCGCTACGAGGGTGCAATCGTCAAAACCATCGGTGACGCAGTGATGGCCGCCTTTATGAATCCGCTTGACGCCGTGCACGCCGCGCTAGAAATGTTGCGCGATATTGAAGCCTTCAACCATAACATCTCCGACAAATTGGTGTTAAAGATCGGTATCCATACGGGTCACTCCATTGTGGTCACTCTCAACGACCGCCTTGACTATTTTGGTCAAACGGTAAATATCGCCTCTCGTGTACAAGGCCTAGCGGATGCAGGCGAAATCTATATGAGCGAGGATGTCTACACGTTCCCAGGTGTACAGGAGGTGATAGATCCATACAATATCACCTCTGAGCAAGTGGTTGTGAAGGGCATAAGCGGAAAAATTCAAGTCTATAAGATTTCGGCTAGACAGTAAGATATCTAGTCTCAGAATGTTATGGTGGTAGATAAGATCGAGGGGGAAGTTTTAAGTTGACAAAGTACGTAATAACAACGAACTGACGAAAACAGGCCATACGAATAAATCATTACTGCTGGAAAATATAATTCATCCTGTTGGGGATGGCTTCATGTGGGCTTCATCTTCTCCTCATATAATATTCACATACGCTTAATTTCTGGCAAGGAACAACTGTGCCAAAAATTGCGCACAATTTATTTATTAGGAGAAATACATGAAGCTGCCGAACCTATTAAGTGCTAGATACAGTCTATCACTCCGCCGGACAGGTTTGTTCTTATTGATCATTTTCTTGCTCGTTTTCCTGACCGCCTGCGGTGGCTCACGGCCATCGACTTCGACGGGTCCCATCCCTGGCAAAGAGGAATATGGCATGACCAAGGGAGAGCTCTTTACAGCCATCGAGAACGTGGAAGCGGGGATCAGCAAATGCATGAGCGCCGCCGGGTTCGAATATGTCGCAGCAGATTACAACACCGTCCGCAGGGGCATGACATCCGATAAATCCCTGCCGGGGATGACGGAAGGTCAATTCATCGACCAGTACGGTTATGGCATTTCCACCTTGTACACTGGTCTGGCTCCTCAGCTTTCTGAACTGCGTACACCTGCACAAATTGGCTTGGGGGAACAGAATGTGCAAATCTTTACGAACCTGTCCCCCGCGGATCAGGTGGCATACAGCCATACGCTCTTCGGCGAACACGCTGATGCAACGTTCGCAGTGGCACTCGAAACGGAAGATTTCTCCCGGACAGGTGGCTGCACGCGCAGCGCGATCGAGAAATTTTTTACTCCTGAGCAGATGAGTGCGACGTTCCTCAATCCGTTTGATGCTCTCGTGGATAAGGATCCGCGTATGGTGAAAGCGAATGCTGAGTATGCGAGTTGCCTGCGTGAGGCAGGCTTTGAGTATAACCATGAAAAGGAAGTCGAGCCAGACCTGCGCAAAAAGCTCGATACGATTACCGGAGGTCAGCCTCTGGAGGCTCTATCGTCTCATGCCTTAACTGCCCTCACGGACCTTCAGAACTATGAACGCGCTCTGGCTTCAGCAGCCACAAACTGCGAGAGAAGATATCTCGATCCGGTCGCCGACCAGGTCGAGCGGGAACTGTATGCCGGTCCACAACAGTGAAGCAGCCTCAAAATATTCAGGTGGATAATGAATAAAATCTTTGCAAAAGACTTTTGGAATTTGGAAAGCCTGAAAGAGCGGTTCAGTCAGCTGCGCGAGTCGTTCAGCACAGTCGTTGACGATATTCTGAAACCAGCCAATGGCAAGCTGGATCGGAAATATAAGCTCGCGCTTTCTCTGATTGCCGTCGTTCTGCTGGCTGTTATGAGTTGGATAGTGGGAAGCAAGATCCAATCGCCGGCAGAAGCTGCGGCGCGGACTGCGCCTCCCACGCCTTCACCGATTCTTGTCCCAGTGCAGGAACGGATTCTCTCCTCCGATGTCATTACGCGCGGCACTGCCCGTTTTGGATTGCCCCAATCCATTTCGCTTGCGCCCTCTCCATTGAAATCGGAACCTGGTGTCATTACCACACTTCTCGCAGGAGGCGATCAACTCAAGGAGGGCGATGTCTTGCTCACCGCCTCGGGTCGCCCTGTATTTCTTTTGCAAGGAGATATTCCTGCTTACCGAGATCTCACTTCCGGGCTTTCAGGGGAAGATGTTCGCCAATTGGAAGTAGCCCTCAAGCGACTGAAGTTTGATCCCGGCCCCGTAGATGGCGTTTTTGATGAGAAGACCAGCGCGGCAGTGACAGACTTGTATACTGCAGCAGGATATGCTTCCTTTTCTCCAAGCGAAGAACATTTGGCTAGTCTTCATTCTCTTGAAAATGAGCTGGCAATTGCTGTCAATGAGAAGGCGATTGCAGAGAATACGCTTGCGCTCGCGCCTTTAGCGATCAAAGCGGCTCAGGCACAGAGGGCGGCTGCCGTTGCTTCCAGTAGCGGGTCTGCCCAAGCTGCCGCGCAATTGAATGGTGATATTGCGGTCAAGACAGCGGAAGAAGCGCAAAAAGCTGCCGAGCGCGAAGTCAAACGACTCACGAATCTGGTAGATGAACTTACCGCAGAGTTCGAGGCTGCCCGCAGCAAAACCGATTCGCCGATGCCAACCGATGAAGTCGTTTTCATCCC
>DASWEH010000429.1:0-6452 GCA_036394895.1 Anaerolineales bacterium | reverse complement strand
CTGGCGGTGAGAACGCTGCCAGATGAACAAATCAAAGTCCGGGAAGTTCAACCGAATGAGATCGATATTTTTCTAGATCTCTACCAGGATGGTTTTGGCTTACCCCGCCTTAATCCTAAAGAAAGAGAAGCTGTTCTATGGTGGTTACAGAGGGCAAAATCCAGTTTGTATCTATGCATCGCCGAAATAGACGACACGCCAGCGGGAGTGGGTATTCTCTACATGGAAAATGGTGTTGGCTTGCTGGCAGACGCCGCCACTTTGCCAGATTTTCGCGGCAAGGGTTGTCACAGCGCAATGATCCAGCACCGGATCGCGCAGGCCGAAAAACAAAACTGTGACCTGCTCACCAGTTTTATCGAGTTTGGTTCGACCAGTCACCTTAATCTTGAAAAAGCAGGGCTGCGAGTTGCATACACCAAAGCGATGTGGTGGAAAGCAGAATAAATATAGAGGAAAGAATGCAAATACAAAAATCGCCGGGTGGTTCATTGTTCCCGTATTATTATAAGAATGGAGAACTCTTCTGCTTGCATTTTGGCAGTTATTTTTCTGACGAAGATGGGCTGATTGCACTGATGAAAGCCGAAGAGAATTTTTTCAGCGGGCAACATCGAAGCATGGGGATTTGGATCGATTTCTACGAAACAAAAATTACCGATAGAGTCCTGAGAGAACTTATCGAATTGCTCAAACAAATCCATCCTAAGACGACAAAACTTGGGATCGTTGGCTGTCCTTTCCCTGCTCAGTGGAAAATCAATAGGCTGATCAAGAAAACAGAACTTCTTTCTTCTTTACCCGTAAAGTATTTTGAGGATCCTGAAGTTGCAAAAACCTGGCTGATCAGCGAATTATAAATTACTTGCTTATGCCGCCGTCCGCGGCGGCAATAATCAATTAACCTGAGCGCCGAGGACGACGCTGGGAGCAAGAAGGTTACTCAATTCAGTATTGAAACAAACAGGAAAATAACCATGGAATGCTGGACTTGCAAATCCAACTCAGGCGAGAAAAGAATCTCTCCTGGCGCGACAATTTTCGAAGGAAAATACTGGCTGGTCGAACATGCATATCCAGTAAAGATAATCGGCTGGCTGGTAATTGTTCTGAAACGTCATACAGAAGCCTTGCACGAATTGACCATTGAAGAGTTTGCTGAGTTAGCGCAGATCCAAGCCAAACTTATTCACTTATTGTATGAAGAACTGCATTGTGAGAAAGAATATGTCTCATGCTATGCAGAGCAGGAGCACTTTTGTCACATTCATTTTCATGTCTTTGCCAAACCGCTTGGTTTGCCAGATGAATTGAAAGGCGGCAAGAGTTTTGCTTTGCTAAAAGTGATACCGGAAGAAGCTGTTTCATCAGATCAGATGATTGAGTTTTGTGAGTCGCTCAAGAATCGATTTAAGCAAGGCTCTCAACTCTGACCCTTCGTTGAATAGTCAAATGTTTGACATCTACGCACATTGGAGATTTTGCGAGAATTCTCTGCTTTAACCAAAACTGGTATCCTAGCGATGGTTATTCTTCTCAGTATTGCTTTCGTTACTTCATAATTGCTTCACAATCATTGATTACTATCTCTATATCTGAACCGGAAACAGATTTGTTCTCATAACAAATAAGGCTTTCCGATTCTGACAAATTTTGGTGTATAGGATAAGGAGATCAAGGAATGGATTTACAGTTAAAAGACTCTACCGTACTCGTGACGGGGAGTTCAGCTGGTATTGGTCAGGCAACGGCTCTTGCTTTCGGAGAGGAAGGCGCACGAGTTGCCGTAACCTATTACAAAAATCGTCAGGGAGCGGAAGAAACGGCAAATAAAATCCGGGAGTCCGGAGGACAAGCTCTGGTTGTACATTATGACTTGGCTAACCCTGACTCGATCCGCTCGAGTATCGAGCAAATCCAGAAGGAATGGGGCACATTGAACGTGTTGGTCAACAATGCGGCCCCCATGGACGTCGCCGGCCCCACAGGGCAGTTATTTGAAGATGTACCACTCGAGAATTGGCAATCGATGATTCGCCGGACTCTGGAGGGGGTTACGTTGACGATTCAATGTGCACTACCCTTAATGCGAAAAAGTGGCTGGGGCCGCATCGTAAATATCTCTTCAGACGGAACGGATGGTTGGCCGGGTTTAGGACCTTATGCCACCGCGAAGTCTGGATTACATGGCTTGACTCGTACGCTGGCTGCGGAGCTCGGTCCCGCCAATATTTTGAGCAACGTTGTCATGCCCGGGGCGGTGATGACGGAACGTACCGCAAAGAACATTCCGGCTGAACAGCGTGAGCAGATCAAGCAGGGTATGCCAACCCGCCAGCTCATCACGCCAGAAGATGTGGCCGCGGTGATCGTCTTTCTCGGATCCCCGGTCAACCGACAGATCATTGGGGAGATCATCCGTGTGACCGGGGGACGGTAATTAAAGATTTCGCTTGCCGTTGCTAGACAAGCTTTTCAGCGGTCATTTTCGGCAATTCCCCAAATTTAACACTCTTCTAACGCCGCGTTGACAATTTGCCGACGCGGTTTTGTTATGATGATTAGGAAGCCTTGCACGAATTGACCATTGAAGAGCTTGCTGAGTTGGCACAGATCCAAGTCAAACTTATTCACTTATTGTCTGAGGAACTGCATTGTGAGAAGGAATATGTCTCATGCTATGCAGAGCAGGAGCACTTTTGTCACATTCATTTTCATGTCTTCGCCAAACCATCCAATTTGACAGATGAATTAAAGGCGGCAAGAGTTTTGCTCTCTTGAAAGTGTCAGCGGAAGAAGCCGTTCCATCGAATAAGATTATTGCGTTCTGTGAGTTGCTGAGAGATAGATTTGTCCAGGCTGCTTGAGTCTAGCTTCTAGGCCTGCTCTAAACTTCGAAAAGGCGTTCCCGTTTTAGACCAAATCAGAGTTTGGGTAAATGAGGGCATATAATTCCCATAGATCATCGCCAAAAAACTTTGATCAGTTTATAAACTTGGAGAAGTTTGAATGGGAACATCGCCCAAACAAATCATATATTTGTTTGTCTTCATTATCTTCATCATATTAATTCGAACAGCCTGGGTCGCTGACGACGCCTTTCTAACCATGCGTACCGTGGATAATTTTGTGAATGGCTACGGGTTGCGGTGGAATGTTTTAGAACGGGTTCAAATTTACACCCATCCTATGTGGATGTTCCTGTTATCGGGAGTCTATTATTTTATTCGAGATCCATTCCCTGTATTCTATGGACTGACGATTCTTCTATCCATAATTGCAATCTATATATTTGGTGTGAAATTTACGACATCGCCAGCAAAAGCAGTCGTTGGTTTTTCCATTTTGATTTTTTCGAAAGCATTCATAGATTACTCAACCTCAGGGCTTGAAAATCCCTTAACTCATTTGCTGATCGTTGTTTTTCTTTCCATTTTTCTTCTTGAAGAAGATCATCAATTAAAGATTGCTGTCTGGCTCTTTTTCATTGCAGCCTTGGTTGCGTTTAATCGAATGGATACTCTTTTGATTCTGATTCCTGCGCTCGCATTGATCCTGTATGAAAACAGAAGTATTAAAATGCTGGTATACGCCGGGCTGGGTTTTTTGCCATTCATATTGTGGGAATTGTTTTCCTTGCTCTATTACGGCTTCCCTTTTCCCAATACTGCTTATGCAAAGCTTGGCGCCGGAATCAGCAGTATCTTGTTGATGCAACGAGGACTGCGGTATGCAGCAGATTCCATCCAAAGGGATCCTGTTACGCTTTTCGTGATTGTGCTGGGTGTATTGTTGGCTCTTAAGAGTCGCAGCATAAAAAACATCCTGATTGCTCTTGGCATTATTCTTTACTTCCTGTATGTGATTAAGATTGGCGGTGATTTTATGAGCGGACGATATTTCTCGGCCCTGCTTTTAACAGCCGCCATATTAATCTTAAGAAATATAGACATGGGTTTTTCAAAAAACAACCTCTGGATGTTGAGCCTCATCGTAGTGCTTGGGTTATCAGCTTCCAACCCTAACTTGAGTAATCACCTATCCCCTGATGCCAGTATAAGAAGGTTTGGAATTACCGATGAAAGAAGAGTCTATTTTCGTACATTGGCTTTAATTAATTTAGATTGGAAGACAAGGCGGCCTGACCATATTTGGGTTCAACAAGGACTTGAGCATAAAGCAAAGGGCCGTCTACTAAGCATCGGGCCGGCAAATGGATTATTTGCATTTTACGCCGGTCCTAATTTACACATTGTGGATACTCATGGGTTGGGCGATCCTCTTTTGGCCAGATTGCCAGCTTTCAATACATCAGACTTTATTATTGGTCACTTCTTTCGAACTGTTCCGGAGGGATATTGGAAATATAAGAGAAGTTTTGGAGACCAAATCAAAGACAAAAACCTCCGTGGGTATTATCAAAAATTATCAATTCTCATTCACAATGAAAAACTATTTAGCAAGGAGCGTCTTTTGACGATCTGGCGTTTTAATACTGGATACTATGATTACTTATTAAATGCTTATTTGGCAGACACCACCACTCCATAAACACCATTTTTATAAGATATACGCGTGAAATTGAGATAAAAATCGAGCAAAGGTTGATGTAGCGAATATGCCATCATATCAGGAGAGCCAAATTTAACACTCTTCTAACGCCGCGTTGACAAATTGGCGACGCGGTTTTGTTATAATCGCCCGTATTCGGAGACCTGACAGGTCTTCGAAGGTACCTGACAAAGAATCGTTTCTTTCCGCACGTGTACCAGGACGGGAAAGATGCGGGCCAGACCTGTCAGGTCTGGAAGTTAGAAAAAAGGAAAATTCCCTATGATGCGATTTGACAGATTTACCGAAAGAGCACAAGAGGCCGCCCAGCGCGCGGCAGAGATCATCCAGCGCTACGGCCACAATCAGATTGATACGGAACACATCCTCCTGGCACTTATCGAACAGCCTGGCGGTGTGATTCCCCAAATTTTGGAAAAACTAAGCGTCAGTGCCGAAGCACTTACCGAGCGGCTTGACGCCACTTTACGCGCCAGCCCGAAAGCCAATATATTTGGTGGCGGCGCAGGTCAGATTTTTATCACGCCACGTGTGAAACGCATTATTGACCTTGCCAACGAGGAAGCCAACCGTCTCAAGGATGAATACATCTCCACCGAACACATCTTTCTCGCTATTCTCACGGAGCGGAACACGCCTGCGGCACGCATTTTGGAATCCGCTGGTTTGACGCGTGACCGCGTTTACACCGCCATCCAGGATTTGCGAGGCGGGCAGCGTGTCACGGATCCCCAAGCCGAATCCCGCTACCGGACGCTTGACAAGTACTCACGCGATCTCACACAATTGGCTCGCGAAGGTAAGCTCGATCCCGTCATTGGACGAGACAACGAAATCCTACGCTTGATCCAAATCCTCTCACGCCGCACCAAAAACAATCCTGTTCTCATTGGTGAAGCAGGCGTGGGGAAAACCGCGATCGCGGAGGGTCTTGCGCAACAGATCGCCAATAACGATGTACCTGAAATCCTATCGGGCAAACGCGTTGTGCAATTGGATTTGGGCGCGATGATCGCGGGCTCACGCTTCCGCGGTGAGTTTGAAGAACGACTGAAAGCCATCATGGAAGAAGTTCAGCGCTCGCAAGGTGACATCATCCTAATGATCGATGAGTTGCATACTGTTGTCGGTGCAGGAGCTGCACAGGGCGCGATGGATGCGTCCAACATGCTCAAGCCTGCGCTGGCACGCGGTGAATTGCAATGTATCGGCGCAACGACACTGGATGAATTTCATAAATACATTGAAAAAGACGCCGCGCTCGAACGCCGCTTCGCACCTATCTATGTTGAAGAACCAACGGTTGACGACACAATCAAGATGCTCTATGGCTTGCGTGACCGCTATGAGGCCCATCACAAAGTCCGTTTTGCAGATGATGCTTTAGTCGCCGCGGCTCGTTTGGCTGACCGCTATGTTACTGATCGCCATCTGCCCGATAAAGCGATTGACCTGATGGACGAAGCCGCTGCAAAATTGCGCGTGGCACTCTATTCCATGCCGCCCGATCTCAAGGCGATGAAAAGCGATATTGATAAACTTCACGCTGAAGAAGAGCAGTCTGGTTTGAATCGGGATTACGAACGCGCCGCGCAGAAGAAATCAGAACGACTGCGCCTTGAAGAGGAATATCACGAAAAGCGCGACAAATGGGAAGCGGAACACAAGCTTGATGAGGTGGTGGATGTGGATGACATTGCTGGAGTTGTCCATCAATGGACAGGGATCCCCGTCAGCCAGATGATGGAGACCGAGGCTGAAAAACTCCTGCACATGGAAGCTCGTTTACATGAGCGTATTATCGGTCAGGAAGAAGCCATTCATGCCATCTCCGATGCGATCCGCCGTGCCCGTTCCGGCTTGAAAGATCCGTCACGTCC
>DASWEH010000428.1:0-2798 GCA_036394895.1 Anaerolineales bacterium | reverse complement strand
AGCGCGTCTGTAGGTCGGACGAGATTTAGAGATATGGATTCGTTGAACGTTCCGGACACCGATTGAACATCTGCCACTGCCAACGGTTGGACTGGCAGAGGCAATTGGATCGAATCCTGTGATTGATTATCTGCTACAGCGCTGAACGTGAGCGGAATCTCGGTAGTGCCAGTCGGTACAATGCTCCATCCAACAAGCCTTGAACCTGAAGCCGGTATGGTGACCGATTGAGTCACTTCATCTTGAATTTGTAAATGCTGTGCTTGAATCGTCACCTTGACCGTGCGCTCCTCGCTGGAATAGTTATGCACCATAACACTTAGTTCTGTCTGATCTCCAGTCGTCAACACGCGCGGCAGGAACGGTCTCAGCATTAAATCTTTTTTCGTTTCGATGTTTGCACGAGCTTCACCCACCTGATGATTGAGTGTGATTGCTTTGGCAGAAAGACGCCAGCTGGTGAGATTATCAGGCAGGTTGAACGTGATCGATGCGTGTCCATTTTCATCCGTCACCAAGGTGGGATACCAGGCAGCGGTATCCGGAAAATCACGACGCGGCGCGGCGACCATAGCGTCGCCGCCACCACCCATTCCGCCCGCCATCATTTCCCGGTAGGGTCTCATTGAATCATAGGTGTCCACACTGAGGGAGCGCGGTCCATAGAAAGCCTGGAAGATAGGCTTGGTGAGCTCATTGCTCAGGCTGAAGATCGCTTCATCTACCAGCGCAAGCGAAACCTCCGCCTCGACCGGTTGATCCTTGCTGTTTTTTACGTCAATGTTGACCGTGATTTGTTCCCTCGGTTCGTAAATTGGCTTATCCGTGTTGATGGCAATATCCAGTGATTTGGTGTCCGCCTCGACCAGAAGTTCTGTGCTCGCCATTCGCAAGTGACTATCAGGGATATTCGAGTAGTACACATATTCGCCCTGTGTATCCAAGCGTTTTGTAGGCTCCCAGGCATTGATGATGACAAAGATATTCGGTGCATCTTCCGGGATGATTTGCGCCTCAACAACCGTAATGGGCGCGGTGAGCAGGACTTGTTTGGTGTGGACAACACTGCCGCGCTCAAATGTAAGCAAAGCAGGTCCACTGAACCCTGACTCGATCATGAAGCGCGCAGTTTCGTACGGTTTGTAGGTTTCTTTTTCTGCACTAATTTCTATCTCGGAATTACGACGTTCATGCCAATCGCCTCCTTTGATAAAAACACCAACCCAATGGGTATAGGAAACAGAATTGCCGAGGGAATCTTGGCCGCTTAAGGCAAGTTCATAATAGCCGGGCTCCAGTGTGAGCTCCTGCGTCGCTACTCCATGATCGTCACTGGTCAATGGATAGCTTTTTCCAACCAGCTCGTAATTCGTATTTGTCCACTTCTTGACCTCGAGTGTCATTTGTCGGGCGGCAACCGGCTTGTCGAATAGATCTTTTACACTTGCTTGTACGGTAAACGGTGTGTTAGGTCGTTTGAAATACCCTTGGGTATCCAAACTAAGCTTTTCGTTTGCATTTGTCACCTTATAGATATAAGTTCCCGAGACTGGCTGGTTACTGCCATCATCAGCCGTCACCTCGACCGCAAATGTTTTGGTCCTCAGGCTGCTCCGCCAATCATAAAAGGATGAATATTTAAATGCTTCCGAATCAGAGGTTGCCTTCAAAGTGATTTGAGCAGTACCATCTTCTTCCGTTTTTGGGGCAATCTTCCGAACATTGCTGGATGTTTGCATCCATCTATAGCTGACCTCTTCCGGATTTGGATTCCACCAGTCATAGGAAGGAAACAATTCATAATAGGTATAAGTAAGTTTTGCCCCGGCAACAGGTTCCTCGAAGAAATAATGAACGTCAATATCCAGATCAACTTGTTGTCCCGCTATAAATTGATTTCCCTGGTCAGGATCGGATGGGGTGAGGATGACTTTGAAATCTGGCTTGCGATAATCCTCCACTTTGAAAATCTGTTGATTGCTCTCGCCATTGGCCAGGATCTCGATCTCATACTCACCAAGCGTAGCTCCTTCTGCAATCGCAAAAGAACCGTTGAGGGAACCAAACTGGCTCAATTGGGTTTGTGTGGATTGAAGCAGATTATTTTTGGGGTCGCGTACATTCACGGTCACTTGGGTATCGACTGGTAATAGAGAGTATTTGACATCATGGTCATCGCGCAGGATAGATTTGAAGTTCACAGTCTGTCCGGGCCGATAGATCGGACGATCGCTATAGGTGTAAACAAGGTAGTCTGCCGATTCTTTGGGCTGCCAGTACCAGCCTCTCTGCGAAGCCCAGTTGGGTGCAAGACCTGTAATGGTCACGTCCGCTTCCCTTTTATCGGGTGCCTTGGCAGACACAAGCATCGGGTTATAGCCCATTGGAACGGTTACACGGTAAATACCTTGCTGATCTGTCTTGCCCTCACGAATCTTTTCCCCGTTGTCCGAGTAGAGACGGACTTCTGCATCCGGAATACTCTCACCGTTGATATTACTGACCCAGACGAACAGTTCATCACCAGATCGCTTCGCCACAATGGTATTGCTGGACAAAATCACGAACAACTGGCTGTAACTTCGACCTTCATGTTTGATGTTAAGAACATATAGACCCGGGGGTACGTCGGGTGGAATGATCGTTTCATCAATCGTTCCAGATTTGTTTTGCCCTGTGTAATACCAGCTTGTCACAAGCCTTTCCTCTTCGGGAGCTGGTAATGAAATGGGATGCAAGCCATAGCCTCTTTCGCCATCTTCGGAATACAGCTTCACAAAGTCAATCAGATCGTACTT
>DASWEH010000427.1:0-4181 GCA_036394895.1 Anaerolineales bacterium | reverse complement strand
CTTGCACCTGCTCCAGGAGCTCAGCAGGTAAGGTAAAATCCTGGCGGTAGGTCATCTTGTTTTTCCTTTCGTCTGAACACCGCAAGGATAACATGTGACCTACTCTTTTCTAAATTTACAGAACTAATCCTACACTACTTTGGACTATAATCACTTTATATAGTTTGCTTTTGTGTTAATCTTATAGGTATGTTATGCCTAACAATCTAATTGATGAAAACTCCCCTTATCTTCTTCAACATGCCAATAACCCTGTAAACTGGTATCCCTGGGGTGAAGAAGCGCTGAACAAAGCCCGCGCTGAAAACAAGCCCATCTTCCTTAGTATTGGATACGCTGCTTGTCACTGGTGCCATGTGATGGCTCATGAGTCGTTTGAAGACGAAGCCACAGCCGCGTTTATGAATGAACACTTCGTCAATATCAAAGTGGACCGCGAAGAACGCCCCGACCTGGATGCCATTTACATGCAAGCCACGGTTGCCATGACAGGCTCTGGCGGCTGGCCCATGTCGGTTTTTCTAACACCTGAACTCAAGCCCTTTTATGCAGGAACCTATTTCCCGCCCGTGCAGCGTTATAACATGCCAGCCTTCAAAGATGTTCTGGCCGGTATTGCGCGCGCCTGGAAAGAGGAACCAGATGAGATCTCGCGTGTCAGCGGGCAGGTATCCAGTCATTTACAACAGTCGTTGACCAGCGAGCAAAATGGCGATACAACTTTTCAGCAGGAACATCTTAACGCCGTGACAAAGGCTCTGGGGGAGGCGTACGATTGGGGTTATGGTGGCTGGGGCGCGGCACCCAAATTCCCTCAGCCGATGACGATTGAATTTTTGCTGCGCCGTTATGCGGCAGGCGATGAAGACGCGTTGAAACCAGCCATCCATGTGCTGAAAGCCATGTCGCGCGGCGGTATGTATGATGTTGTGGGAGGCGGCTTCTCGCGCTACAGCGTGGATAATTTTTGGCGTGTCCCCCACTTCGAGAAAATGCTCTACGATAATGCACAACTTGCGCGCGTTTATCTTCACGCCTGGCAAATCACCAAAGATTCGCACTTCAAACAGATCGTCATTGAAACCCTGGATTTTGTTGCCCGCGAAATGACCCATCCCGCTGGTGGATTTTATTCAAGTCTCGATGCTGACTCTGAGGGGGAAGAAGGCAAGTTCTATGTTTGGACCCTTGAAGAGATTCGCGATGTTTTGAAAGAGGATTCGGAATTTTTCGAAGCGGCTTATGGAATCACGCCGCGCGGCAATTGGGAAGGCAAGACGGTTCTTCAGCGCGCCCTGGATGACGCCTCGCTTGCCGCCCGATTCAAGCTCGATCCGAAAACTGTTCCTGCGAAATTATCCGATAGCCACTCCAAGCTTTTAACCGCTCGCTCTGCGCGCGTCCGTCCCGGTACTGATGACAAGATCCTGACAGCCTGGAACGGACTCATGCTCGCAACAGTTGCCGAGGCCGCCAGAGTGTTGGACGAACCCGAGTTACAACACAAATATCTCATGTTGGCTACACGTAACGCTGATTTTCTTTTGGATTCCTTGCGTCTCGATGGCAAACTCAAACGGAGTTGGCGGCAGGGAAAGATCACAAATGAAGTTTTCCTGGAAGACTATGCAGCACTGCTTCTCGGAATCATTGAGTTATACCAAACAGATTTTCAGAATAAGTGGTTTTCTTTTGCTCAAGAAATTACCGAAGAAATGCTCGATTTGTTTACCGACCCGAATGGTGGATTCTTTGATACGTCAAAAGACAGCAAGGAATTATTGCTCCGCCCAAAAGACTTGCAGGATAATGCCACACCTTCAGGAAACGCATTAGCTTGTGAAGTTTTGTTGAGACTGGCCGCGTTCACAGATAATGGTAAATACCGAGATCTCGCCGAGAAATCGCTCAGTCTCACAGCTAATCAGGCCCTGCGCTACCCCACCTCATTTGCGCGCTGGTTGTCGGCGGCCGATTTCGCTTTGGGAAACGTGAAACAGGTTGCGGTCCTATATATGTCGGAGCTAGATGAGGCGCGAGGGTTGTTACAAACTGTCCAATTCGAGTACAGACCCAATACGATCGTCGCAGCAGCGCCTTATCCCCCATCCATAAACGCTCCCTCCCTCTTGGCAGAGCGACCACTAAAGGATGGCAAGCCAACCGTTTATGTTTGTGAGGGGTTTGTTTGTAAGACGCCTGTTACATCCATCCCTGAGTTACAGACTCTCTTATAAAGAGACATAATCAAAAGGCTCTCGAAATCGAGAGCCTTTTGATTTATTTTGGTTCAATATTGCCGTTTGAGTCTGTCGTTTGATCGTCTTCCTTGTCACCGGTCAGTCCATCACGAAAGGCTTTGATACTCTTGCCAAGTTCACCGGCGATTTTTCCTATTCGCCCGGGTCCAAACAAAAGTAGGACGATGACCAAAACAATGACCCATTCCATGCCGCCAGGTAAACGCATCTTAATACTCCTTTTCTGATTTCCTCTCTATCGTACCACAATCGAGATTAACTGTGAATTATAGTTCCCGGCGATAAAGCAAGCCCTCAATAAATCGCAAGCCACGGCGCACCAGCGAGCGCAACCTTGCAAAGGCACGATATTGCTCAGGATGGACATGCCTCTTGCTGGGAATGGGTCCTGTCCATTCCGCGGCAAGAGCGCCCCAAGTCAATCCTGCCCCGAACCCAACCATGACGATTTTTTCGCCGGGCTGGATCTGGCCTTTTTCTATAGCTTCAACCATTGCCATTGGGATAGAGGCGGTGGATGTATTGCCATATTTCTCCAGGTTTACAATGAATCGCTCCATGGGCAGATTCAGTCCACGCGCGGCTGCTTTGATGATGCGGATATTGGCTTGATGAGGAATGATCCATTTCACCTGATCTTTCGTTAATCCGGCGCAGGCCAGGACTTCCTCGGTTGCTGAAGCCATCACACGTGTGGCAAACCGGAAGACTTCATTACCATCCATTTGAATGTAATGTTTTCCATCAAGGAGAGTAGATTCATTTGCAGGGAAATGACTGCCGCCTCCTGCGAGGGTCAGCAAATCACCACCGGAACCATCCGAATGCATGACTGCAGAAAGCACTCCCCCTGGCTGGTCACTCGCCTGCAAAACAAACGCACCCGCGCCGTCTCCAAATAAAATACACGTGCCACGATCTTTCCAATTCACAAACCGGGAGAGGGTCTCTGATCCGATGACCAGCGCGTTCTTAATCGAGCCGCTGCGGATCGCTTGCGCTCCCATATTCAATGCATAGATAAAACCCGAGCAAGCTGCCAGTAAATCGAATGCGCCAGCCTTTGTTGCACCGAGTTGATCCTGGATCAAGCAGGCTGTTGCAGGGAAAATATACTCAGGCGAGGAAGTGGAGCATATGATCAGATCCAAGTCAGTTGGACGAAGATTGGCAATTCTGAGCGCCTTGATCGAAGCTTCCACCGCAAGGGTGGATGGAAATTGATCTGCGCGCGCAATCCGTCGTTCCTGAATCCCTGTACGTTCACGGATCCATGCATCATTCGTTTCAACTATTTTGGAAAGATCATCATTTGTCATAACCGATTCAGGCACAGACATGCCCCAGCCTGTGATATGTGCATATGGCATAACTTGCTCCTCTATATGATCATCAATGCGGGCTATTGAGCGCCGCGTTGAGTTAATGCTTACCCCTCAAATCGACTAAAGATCAACGTCGCGTTGTGACCGCCAAACCCAAACGAATTGGACATGACATGCTTAGGTGAGGCCTTGCGCGGCTGGTTGGGAACATAGTCCAAATCGCATTGCGGATCCGGCGTATGGTAATTGATCGTGGCAGGCAATATTTCATCACGGATTGCCAAAATACAGAACACAGCCTCGATGGCTCCCGATGCGCCAAGCAAGTGACCAGTCATAGATTTGGTTGAGGAAATTGGAACGTTATACGCCTGCTCCTCAAAAACAGTTTTGATCGCCGCCGTTTCGCTCTTGTCATTTAAAGGTGTCGAAGTGCCATGCGCATTGATATAGCCAACATCCGTCAAAGCCAAGTTCGCATCTTCTATAGCTAACTTCATCGATAGCGCCGCGCCCGCGCCATTCTCCGCAGGGGCCGAGATGTGATGAGCATCATCGGTCGTGCCATAACCGGTGACCTCACATAAAATCTTTG
>DASWEH010000426.1:0-8049 GCA_036394895.1 Anaerolineales bacterium | reverse complement strand
GCTCAGTTTCTAGGGTTTGTTCTGGCGGCTCTGGCGATCGCTTACACCCCGCCTGGACTGCCTCAGCCTTCTTCCTGGTTTGTTCCAATTCTTCTCCTCAGTGTCCCAATTTTCGACACCACTCTGGTAACGATTTCGCGTCTCAAGCAGAGGAAGGCAGTCTATCAAGCCGGGTTAGATCACACATACCATCGTCTGGTAAACTTGGGCTTGCCATCTTCTCGGGCCGTACTCACAATGCATTTATCTGCGATTATGAGCGGATGTCTCGCCTTTATGGCTCTGCCTCTTGCTCCATTGTGGGCAAATGCCATCTTTATTTTAGCCTTATTGGCTGGATTGTTTATACTCTTCTGGTTGGAAAAAAAAGAACCTCACTGATGCCAACGCCGCCGCTCATCTCTATAGTCATTGTTTCTTGGAATAGTGCCAAACATTTACCTCACTGCCTAGATTGCCTCTCCCAGCAAACATTCCAAGACTTTGAAGTGATAGTTATAGATAATGGCTCGCTGGATGGCGGGACAAATGACTTGGAACAACAATACACTCAACTGGCTTTACGCATAGAACGCCTGCCCTCTAATCTAGGTTTTGCACTAGCGAATAATCGGGGGGCGCGTATCGCCTGCGGAAAATGGCTGGCTCTTCTCAACGCTGATGCCTTCCCCGAACCGAACTGGCTGGAAAATATTCTCCAGGAAGCCAAACGATATCCCGAGTTTTCCTTTTTTTCTTCCCGGCAGATTCAAGCGAATCAGCCCGACCTTCTGGATGGGTCAGGGGATGAGTATCATGTCAGCGGCTTGGCCTGGCGGCGATTCTATAATTATCAGGCTGGGAAATATGGTTTCAAGGAGGAAGAGGTATTCAGCGCCTGTGGGGCAGCAGCGTTTTATTCGCGAGATGATTTCCTAAGCGTGGGCGGTTTCGATGAAACTTACTTTTCCTACTTCGAAGACGTAGACTTAAGTTTTCGCCTCCGCCTTATAGGAAAACGTTGCTTGTACCTTCCACAGGCTGTAGTACATCACATCGGTTCAGCCAGTTCAGGCAAGCTAAGTGATTTTGTAATCTATTACGGGCACCGGAACCTGGTATGGACCTATTTCAAAAATATGCCTGGCGCTTTATTCTGGTGGTATTTGCCGCTGCATTTGCTGATGAATTTGTTTTTTATCGTTTCATTTGCCCTTAAAGGAAGAGGATCTGCGATCCTGCGCGCAAAAATAGACGCATTTTCCCGCCTGCCAGCTATAATTCGTACCCGAAGACAAATACAAAACTCTAGAAGGATAACGTTACCTCAGATACGGCAGGTAATGAGTAAGGAATTGTTTGCTCCTTATTGGGCCTCACGCCAACGTCGTAAGAGGATTTAAGAGCACATGAAAGATCTTGGAATCTGCATTCTCACCCTCAAATCAAAGGAAAAGGTCCTTGCCTGCTTGGACTCTCTCTTCAAAACAACCCGAGATCTCGATTTGGATGTCGTTGTGGTCGATAATCACTCGCAGGATGGAACGGTAGAGGAAATCCGAGCTCAATATCCAGGCGTTCGTTTGATCCTGAACGAGGATAATCTTGGTTATTCCAAAGCCGTCAATCAGGGCTTGAGAGCATTGGAGGCACGCTATTACGTTCTCCTTAATCCGGACACCATTGTGCTTGATCGGGCTTTTCTTCGCCTGGTGCAATTCATGGATGAAAATCCGAAGGCGGGGATTTGTTCACCCAGAGTGCTAAACCAGGATGGGACTGTGCAATATCAGGCTCGCCGAGGCGAGGCGCGCCCCTGGGATGTGTTTTCGTACTTTTCAGGTTTATCAAAGCTCTTCCCGAATGATCCTCGTTTTTCGGGATACTTGTTAACTCACCTAGATAATGACCAGGTCAATGAAGTACAAGCCGTATCAGGATCTTGTATGATGATCAGGAAAGATGTGATCACCCAAATTGGTTATTTGGACGAACGTTATTTTGCATATCAGGAAGACACCGATTATTGTTTCCATGCGCGGCAGGCGGGCTGGAAAGTTTATTACGTTCCACAGGCAGAAATCATTCACTATGGAGGGCAGGGCGGTTCAAATGTGAATCCTTACTTTGGGGCTTATCATTGGCATCGTTCTTATTTTTTATATTATCAAAAAAACCTGGCGAAGGATTATCCCTTCTGGTTTCACCCGCTCTATTATCTTGCCATGATATTAAAGTTCCTCATTGCGCTCCTGGGATTGATATTTGGAAAAGAGAAGGTCGCAGGTACGCCTAAGCCATAAACAGAATTTATTACTGCTTTCGCAAAGGTTCAGAGCATTTAGCATAGTACAGGGACGGAATAAAGTTACGTTACAATAAAGACGGAAGAAATCCAAACAAAACGATATGCAGAAAATCAAAGAGTCCTGGAACCTTTTTTTCATTTACAGTTCTTTTGTTGCTCTTATAACAATATTTATACTGGGTGGCATGCTTTTGTCGCCTTCAGAGGCGGGTAATGCAGTATTTTTAGGGCTTTCACTCCCTCGCCTCATTATTGCCTCAGGCCTGGCTATTGCATTTATCTTCTTCGTTTTCTTGTCAATCAAGGCGTTAAGAGATCACGCGTGGGCGGAAAGAATGTTGGAGCAATGGTTTGGCGGGAGTCTTATCAGCAAAGGAATAACCTGGTTGGCTGGGGTCAGTTTTGGGCTTGGATGGATCGGCTGTTTCCTTCCTTTCTATCGTGCAGGGATCTTGGCAGTTCATTGGGCGCGCCTCCGTCCTGTAATGGTTTTCATTCTGCTTGCCAGCCTTGCTACCTTGATGATGATTTTCATCAAACGAAGTAATTTCACCATTCAAGATTCGAAATTTTCCAAAACACTCAAATTGAGTCTTGTTTTGTTTTTCGTCAGCATGTCCTTGATCGGCATCATACTTTACAGCGGCTTTGGAGTCTCTGCGGCAGAAGACTATTGGTATGGGGCGGGAGTTCCAATATTGGCATCCCAGTTGATCCTGGCAATCCTGAGTGGGATTTTCTTTTTGCAGATTGAAAAAAGCCTGAATTTCAGGCGTTCTGACCTTGTTATTTTTCTGCTGATCTTCGGGATGACGGCAGTGTTATGGGCACGTGAACCTTTACAAAAAAGTTTTTTATTCGTCGGCCCGTATGCACCGAATCGCGTTTTATATCCGTTTGCAGATGCCGCGCTTTTTGATACAGCCAGTCAGTTTGCTCTGATCGGTCAAAAATTTCTTTTCTATAATGGACAATTCTTCGAACGCGCACTCTATGTTAGTTTTCTGGTCTATTTACATTCCCTGGTTGGCCAGGATTATGGGCAATTGATGGCATTACAGGCTGCCATTTTTGCGGTCTTTCCTGCATTGGTTTATTTGGTTGGAAGATCGCTGAATATCCGCGCGATCGGTTTCACGGCTGCGATCATTGCCATGCTAAGAGGGATAAATTCCATCGCGGCCAGCAATATGATCGACATGGCAAACCCCAAAATGATGCTCACCGACTTCCCGACTGCCATTGGAATAGTGGTGATTGTGTTGCTTACGATTGAATGGCTGAAGAGGCCTCAGCAAAAATGGCATTATGCTATATGGATTGGTGGAATTATTGGGCTGACCATTATGCTGAGAACAAATACTCTCGTGCTGCTCTTGCTCATTCCTCTTTACGTTCTTCTTCGATTCTTGCCTGAATGGAAAAAGTGGCTGGTTAGCTCATTTCTTCTCCTCCTGGCTGTCATTGCCGTTACTTTGCCCTGGGAGTTAAGAAATCAATCATTGGGCGGCCAAATCTATAGCTCCATCTTCACCAAATTTCAAAATGTCATTCAACAGAGATATACACCACCCTCGGAACCAGATAGTTCTCTTCCCCAAGGAGGAAGTTTATCGTTCGGTTCATTCCAGCAATTGCAGGTATTAAGTTCCCTCACTCAGAAAGTAAACATCTTACAGACTACGAAGCCCTGTGGTCAAGTCACTTGTTTTGTACCGAATCATTTTCTCCATAACATCCTGACGTCCATTTTAGTTATTCCCACTTCCCCAACTCTTGACGATTTGCGTCACACGGTAAGAGAAAGTTTTCCTTACTGGGACCCAAGATGGCAGGGGACATTTACAATTCCGTCATTCTTACTCTTTGCGCTAAATATATTTTTTATTACATTAGGAATTTCCATAGCCTGGAAACAGTGGCAGTATATTGGTCTGGTACCACTTGCTATGTTTATGTTCTACGCCATTTCAAATGGATTTGCGCGCACCTCTGGTGGAAGATACATTGTCCCGATTGATTGGATCGTTACGGTCTATTTCTTGATCGGAGTCTTCCAGATAATCATCATTTGCGCAAATGCTTTGGGGTTTGGATGGACTCTTTTTACCGAGTCCACAGGACAGAATATTCTGGGGCAAAATCGTACAGAAAATAATTTATCCAGGATCGTAGTGACTCTGGCGATCCTGTTTGGTGTGGGAGCGCTGGTTCCTCTTGCCGAAACTTTGCATGCAAGCCGTTATCAAGACTTTGATGCTGCAAAGGCTCTTCAGGAACACGAGGCACAGATCGCGAGCGCCGGGTTGGATCTTCAGGAAATTAACACATTTTTACAAAATCCAAACGCCGAAATCTCGATGGGTCGAGCCCTCTATCCAAGATATTACATAGAGAACGAAGGCGAAGTTCATTTCTACCCAGTGATCAAGATGGGATTTCCCCGCACTACGTTTACTTTGATTGGCCCCAAAGGGGAACAAGGAATTGTTCTACCGGGTGATAAACCGCGATATTTCCCACAAGGTGTGGATACCATCGTTCTGGGATGCAAAGAACAATTTTATGTGGATGCTCTCGCCGTAATTATTCTTGACGAGAAAGGCGCAATCTACACTCGTAGCCCCGAGTCTAGTTTGCAGTGCCCACTAAAACAACCAGTGTGCGACAACAATCATAACTGCTATTAAGAAGTTATCCCTTTAACGCTCCGGCCATTAATCCCCGCAAGAAGAAACGACCCAGGAAAATATAGACCAGCAGAGTCGGTAATGCTGCCAGGAAAGTGGCTGCCATCAAAACATTCCACTGGACGAGCTGGCTACCTGCCAGATTATTCAATGCCACTGTGACGGGCCAATGAGATTGGTTCGTTAATATCACTGCAAAGAGAAATTCATTCCATGCCTGCGTGAACTGCCAGATGATCACAACAGCAAAACTGGGCGCAGAAAGCGGAAACATAATATATCGATATAGGCCCATTAAACTCGCGCCATCAATTCGACCGGCTTCAAGGATTTCGTTTCCGATTCCGGCATAGTAGTTACGGAAAATCAGAGTAGTAATTGGTATACCATAAATAATGTGCACCAGCACCAGCCCTGGTATATCCCCGTACAGTTTGATATATTGCATGAACTTCACCAACGGAATCAAGATGCTTTGATAAGGAATAAACATCCCAAACAAGATCAAAGAGAAAATCACATTTGAGCCACGGAACTTCCATTTGGAAAGCAGATAGCCGTTGAAAGAACCAAGCAGAGCCGATAGCAGCGCCTCGGGGATGACCATGGCCAAACTGTTATTAAGATTAGGGGCAAGTTGCTTATATCCCGCAATAAAATTATCGAAGTGGATGCCTGCTACCGGCAGCGCCCACATGGTTTTTAGGTCCACCTCGCTGATGGGCTTGAGACCGGTTAGGACCAGTAGATAAACTGGAAGCAGATAAAAAAGCGCCAAGATGATCAGGATTGCATAAAAAAAGGTCTTAATAGCTATACGCCGGTTCATATCTCGGTCTCCGTGCGCATATTCTGGATAAGATACGGCACCACAAGAATCGCCACGCTCACAAGCATCAACACGCCGATCGCCGCGCCCTGAGCATAGTTGGTGCCGTCAAAGGTAGTCGTCCACATGTAAATGCCTGGGACATCCAGACGAAGATCCTTGTGGCCAAGCGCCACGATCAAATCAAAGATCTTGAGCGACATGTGTCCCAGGATGATTACCGCGCTGAGCGTCACCGGCTGGAGCATTGGCAATATAATATAACGGTAAATCTCAAATTCACTCGCGCCGTCCACGCGGGCCGCTTCACGCAAATCATCCGAGATACTGCGAATGCCGCCCAAATAGAGCGCCATGGTAAATCCGGAGAGCTGCCAGACAGCAGGGATTACAGTAAATACCATTCCCCACGGTTGAGGCGAAGAATGCCACAGGCTGATTAGAGAGTTGAGTCCGAGTGACTGAAATATGAGATTGATACCTGTGATACGGTTGCCAGTCGCAGGGTTCATCAGCCAGCCCCAAACCACACCTGAAGCAATGAACGAGATTGACATTGGAAACAGAAAGATGCCGCGGAAGAGCGCTTCTCCCTTAAGCTTTTGATCCAACAGAATGGCCAACCCAAGTCCGAGAATGAGGCAACCAGCAATAAAACCAACGGTGAAGACTGCCGTATTCCGAACATCAATCAAGAAGCGCGTATCATGGAAGAGGTAGGTATATTGCTGTAAACCTACCCATGTATAATCCGGTAATAAGCCTTTCCATTTGCTAAGTGAAACACGGACAGACCAGGCAATAAAACCATAAACGAAAATCGCCACTGCAACAATCGATGGCATGAGCATGGCAATGGAGAGAATCGTTTCGTTTTCAAACATCGCCACGATAACCAAGACACCAGCATATAAAATCAACCCGCCGGCCAGGATGCCAATTGAAGTATAGTTCGATCCTGCAATAATGAGTTTTGTATTGGGAAGGAAATAAAAAGAGATTGTACCGATGAGCATCAGCAGAATTGCCAGGATGAGCCTTGGAGGGCTAAACTTGAAACTTCGCAGCATTGACTATCTCGCTTTCAACTGGGAATTGGTCAGCCAAGTAAAATCAATCATAGCGACCCGGATTGCAACTGTCAAGTTCAATCATTTAAAAGCTTGAACTAAAATAATTTCTACACAATAAAAGAACAATTTATGCACAAAATGGGCGGCTCAATGAGCCGCCCATTCTCTTACTTATTGCTTACTCACTTACTACTTGCAAGTACCGTCGGATTTGCAGGCATCGACAAGCGCCGTCTGGAAGTCAGCCACCTTGGTTGGGTCTGCCACAAACACGCCCAAGGCCGTGGCGACCTTGCTGTCCCAGGATGGATTACCGACAACCTCGTGCGTTAAGCTGCCAACCACTTGATCGCTGGACCAATCCTTGGCTGCGTTCTGCGAATATTCGCTGAACAGGCTCTGGTCACAGTCCGTGCGTGCGCAGATCGAGCCCTTGAGCGGATTGAAGGCTTCCTGACCTTCCTTCGAAGCAGCGACAGTCAACCAATCCATGGTGCCTTCAGGATTCTTGTTACCCTCTGGCATAACAAAGCTGTCTGCTAGGAATACGAATATACCGTTGGTGCCGGGAGGAGGTGTCCAGTCAAAGTCTGTGTGAGGCTCCAGAGCGAGCCCGTTGGGAGCCGGGTTCGCAAAGTAGCCGTACGCCCAGTCCCCCATGATATTGAAGGCTGCATCCCCGTTGGTCATCAGCTGGGCAGCCGGCTGCCAGTCGGACAGGGTCGCAGCATCGCTGTTGGTATAGGACAATGCCTTGGCATAGTTGTTAAGCGCCGTCGTAACGTCAGCACTGGCCCAATCCGTCTCGCCCGTCCACAAGCCAGCCCAGCCGTCCGCGCCCAACGTACCGATCATAACGTTCTCGAACAGGTGCTCAGCAGTCCAGGCAGGTCCGAGTGCCAGGCAGGTCTGGCCAGCGGCTTTGATCGTATCGCAAGCAGCAAAGAAGTCGTCATAATTCGCGAACCCGCCATCGGGTACCGTTACCCCTGCCGCTTCTAACACCTTCGGGTTGTACCACATGACGTTCGAGCGATGGATGTTCACAGGCACCGAATACGGATGCCCATCCTTTGAAATCAGGGGCAACAGGGTCTCGGGAAGCACATCTGCGAAGCCGCTTGATTGGAAGAAATCATCTAGCGGCTGAATCTGATTGGCGTCTGCATA
>DASWEH010000425.1:0-10427 GCA_036394895.1 Anaerolineales bacterium | reverse complement strand
CTATCGAGCAACCACGTCGGAACACTGGATACTCGACCCAGCCGGTCATCCGGACCATCGAACGCCGGTGACAGTGTAAGGAGGAGAGATTGGCTTTAGACATGAACGATAAAAAATCTATAGATGTAGGTAACGTCTGGTGGTTCTGGTTCTCAACGAACGCGTTTGCTGTGGATAAACGCCTGCGTCACATTCTGCGAGTCCTGCCGCGCGACCCGCGTTGTAAATTTTGTAACGCGCCCTTTCAGGGAATTGGCGGGATGATTGTTCGGGTATTGTTTGGCAAGCAACGTTCTGCTTTGAATCCTCGTTACTGTAACTTGTGCGAAATTGCTTCACAAGAATTTCCCGGTGGAGCCGAAGTGGAAATGTCCATGCTTTTCATAGATATACGTGGCTCTACGGCGCTTTCCGAAAAGATGAGTCCTACGGAATTCAGCCAAGTGATCAATCGCTTTTATGCGGCAGCAACCAAAGTGATCATCGAAGAGGATGGGCTGGTGGAAAAGCTAGCGGGTGATGAAGTAGCAGCCTTTTGGGGCGCCGGGTTTGCAGGTCCAGAATATGTGCGGCGAACGATAAAGGTTGCACAAAAGTTGCTGCGCGTCATGGAGCAGCAGAAAATCCCAGTAGGTATCGGTGTACATGCAGGGATCGCCTATTTTGGCTCAATGGGTACCACTGAAGGCTTGACAGATATATCTGCCAAGGGGGAGGAAGTGAATACAGCAGCTCGATTGGCCTCCAAAGCTGCCAGAGGGGAAATCATTGTCAGCGAACAGGCTCTGAAGAAAACCGATATTGATGGTAGTGAGTTGGAATCTCGTAGTCTGGAGCTAAAAGGGATTAGTGAACCGGTGACTGTCCGCGTCATGCATGGCTTATAAATAAATTGTCGAATTAACAGTAAAAGGAGAGTCGTATGAGAAAAGTATTTTTGTTTAACATGACAACACTCAATGGTTTCTTCGAAGGACCAAACCAGGATATCAGTTGGCATAACGTGGATGAGGAGTTCAATGAATTTGCCATCGATCAACTCAATGAAATTGGTACGCTCTTATTCGGAAGAATAACCTATCAGGTAATGGAAAGCTATTGGCCAACCGAGATTGCGATCAATAACGACCCAGTTGTCGCAGGGTTAATGAATAGTCTTCCCAAAATTGTCTTCTCAAGAACACTGGATCAAGCAGAATGGGACAACTCGAGGCTGGTGAAAGAAAACGTTGCCGAGGAAGTCTTGAAACTAAAAGCACAACCAGGAAAAGATATTGCCATCTTCGGCAGCTCAGACCTGGCCGTCACATTAGCCGAGTCTGGCTTGATCGATGAATATCGAATCATTCTGAATCCCGTTTTTCTCGGCAATGGCACACCTCTATTAAAAGGGATCAAAGAGAAAGTGAATCTGAAACTCTTAAGAGCCAGGACATTCAAGTCTGGCAATGTTTTGCTCTACTACGCGCCCGAAAAAGAATAGGAGAGAGTGATATGGCAAAAGTCATTTTAGGGATGACCATGTCATTAGATGGATTTATCAATGATCGTCATGGCAGCGTAGGGGCGCTGTATCCTGATCTTGCCGCTCTGCGAGATACTGAGCCTTTGAGCGAATCCATACGAAATACCGGCGCGGTGGTGATGGGACGGAACTCGTTCGCCATGTCAGAAAACCCCGACTGGTTTGCAGGAAATTACGAGTATCAAGTGCCGATCTTTGTGCTTACTCATCAGCCGCCAGAAAGACATCCCAAGGAGACCAACGATCTAACCTTTACCTTTGTGACCGATGGCATCGAAAGTGCCGTCGAACAAGCAAAAGCGGCTGCAGGCGACAAGGATGTCAACATCATCGGTGCCGCGAGCACTGCACAGCAATGCCTCAAAGCAGGACTTGCTGATGAATTGCACGTTGACATCATGCCGGTGTTTCTGGGCGATGGTCTGCGACCATTTGAAGATATTGGTGAGGGGCAGCTTCAACTGGAAAGAATCAAAGTGATGGAGCTTCCTGCCGGCAGAACGCATCTGAGATTTCGCATCCTTCTTCAAAAGGAGAAATAATATGCTGCTTGAGAACAAGAACGCTGTGATTTACGGAGCAGGGGGAGCCGTTGGCAGCGCCGTAGCGCGTGCCTTCGCCCGCGAGGGAGCGAAGGTCTTTTTAGCAGGTCGCACCCTTGCTAAGGTCGAGACGGTCGCGAGGGAAATCTCTGCCACGACAGGAGTTGCTGATGCCGTGCAAGTCGACGCGCTGGATGAGCAGGCCATCGAGAAGCACATCAGTAAAGTAGTTGAGTGGGCAGGCAGTATCGATATCCTATTCAATGCCATTGGTATGCAAGATGTTCAGGGGCTGCCGCTCGTCGAGATGCCGCTCGAAGACTTCACCCGCCCAATCACGATCGCTACAAGAACTCAATTTCTGACCGCACGGGCAGTGGCGCGTCACATGATCCAACAAGGCTCTGGCGTGATCCTGACGATCACAGCAGGGCCTTCTCGTAGAGCCTTTGCCAATTTGGGTGGATTCGACGTGGCCTGCGCAGCCATTGAAAGCCTGTGGCGAAGTTTTGCCGCGGAACTCGGATTGTATGGCATCCGGCTCGTTGTTATAGGATCAGCCGGATCGCCAGATACACCTGATGTTCAGGCAACGCTCAAGCTTCATGCCAGGGCAACAGGCAAATCATTTGAGGAGGTCTTGGCCGATTCGGGCAACGACACTTTGCTGGGGCGGTTGCCGAGCGTGACCGAGGTGGCGAATGTAGCAACCCTCATGGCTTCGGACTACGCCAGCGCGATGACAGGCGTCATTGCCAATGTCACTTGCGGCTATATCGTTGACTAATGAACTATGAATCCATCAGTCATTTATGCGCCCCTCGGAACACATTTGAAGTTTCATGTCATCAAGTAACAAAACAGGAGCAAGCATGAAAAACAACTTCAAAAAATAAGGATGCTCGCTCGGCAAGCAGGAAAGCGACCTTCCGACATTTTATAACTATGAAGGATTGATGATCAATTGTGAGTATTCCAAATCAGCATAACAGCCGTCCATTTGCGGCGAACATCCCCAAATATTTTGTATACACGGCGCTCAAGGGGTTTGGCTTTGGGCTAATCGGAGCGATGTGGGTGATTTTTCTAACACAGCATCGCGGCTTGAGCCTGGCCCAGGCGGCGTTGGTCGATGTAATGTTCTTTGTCGCAGCCGCCTTTGGCGAAGTGCCAACCGGCATCGTTGCAGACAGGTTTGGTCGAAAGACGTCATTAACTGCCGGGGCGGCCCTCTTGAGTGTGGGCATTCTGGGGTGGACGTTTGCTCCGACATTGCCGCTTATCATGTTGTCTTATTTCGGTATGGGCGTTGGCTTTACGTTCCTCTCCGGAGCAGAGGATGCTTTACTCTATGAATCGGTGCAGTTAGCGGGACGCGCGGATGACTATACACGCCTGGTTGGGCGGGCCGGGGCAGCCTTTCAAGGTGCTCTGGCGCTAGGCAGTGTGGCAAGTGGCCTGCTTGCCAGCATCACTTTGATACTGCCCATGTTCATATGTGGTCTGAGTCTACTTATTATGCTAGGGGTTGTGCTGACCTTCAAGGAACCTCAGACGGAAGAACCATCCGGCGGGCAGGTGCGAAAATCCTTTGGCGCGATTCTGCGCCAGTCGTTGGCGCTGATGCGCGCTCGACCGACACTCCTTTATCCTATGATGTATTTGGCTCTTGTGCCGCTAGCCTCCTTCATTACGGAGACGTTGTTCTTGCAGCCGCAGGCCCTAGCATTAGGTGTCCCGCTTGCCGGGATCGGCGTGCTGGTGATGACTGTGCAGCTTACGAATATGGTCGCATCAAATTGGTCAGATCGGTTTAAGGTGCGCTTTGGCGAAGAACGGCTCGTTTATACCGCCCCAGCGATCATTCTTGCCAGCTTGATCGTGTTGGCAGTGTTTCAAGAACTCCCGGTACTGGTATTCATTGCCGTGATTGGTTTCTTCGCGTCCGTGATACGCCCGATCTTGTTAAACCGGATTCAGAATGAGGTATCCGATGATGTGAGGCGACGATCATTTCTATGAATTCGTTGATGAACACCGTGCTTGCCGCGATCAGCCAACCGACTCTGGGCTTTGTTGCGGATCAATCCGGGTTTCCGGCTGCCTATGTCGGATTCGCAGGCGGTCTGGGCATTCTTCTTCTGTTCCTGTTCTGGAAAGGACATCCTCATTTATTACTATCGAAAGTCGTAAAGTCTGATCAATTGGAGGTGGAGGTATGAGCTTTGACTTTGAAGAAAGACTATCGGACTCGCCTCTTAGTGAGAACATCTGGTGTCCACAAAATAGGCGCGCGCGGGCTTTTCTTTCCGTTGCCGCGAGCCGATGGGAAATGGCTGTATCGCGAACATTCTGTGCTGGATTTCGACAGCTGGGTAGCTATCTTGATATACTGACATAAGTATTTCTATGTTTGCCGGTTTTACTACTGAACAGATCGAAACTCAAGAAACGACTATTAACCTCGTCCGAGGGGGGCGCGGCGATCCAATCTTGCTCTTACATGGCTATCCCCAAACTCATGTCTGCTGGCATCGCGTTGCGCCAATACTTGCAGAACAATTTACAGTCGTCTGTCCTGACCTGCGTGGCTTTGGCGATAGTGCAAAACCTCCAAGCGATTCTGAACACCTCGCTTATTCGAAGCGGGTGATGGCTCAGGATCAAGTTGAGGTGATGCAGAGTTTAGGCTTCAACAAATTTGCAGTGATTGGACATGACCGCGGCGCGCGTGTGGCGCATCGGATGGCACTTGACCATGCAGAGAAGGTCACAAAGCTCGCACTGCTTGATATTGTTCCGACCAGTTGGGCCTTTGCCAATATTGATAAAGAGATAGCAACAGCGGCGTTCAACTGGTTCTTCTTAATCCAACCTGACGAATTGCCCGAGCGGTTAATCGGCGCTGAACCCGCTTTCTACCTGCAATGGATTCTCGACCACTGGAGTGGCGCAAAGGGCACCCTTGCAGCAGAAGCAGTCGCAGAGTACCTGCGTTGTTTCGATGCAGAGGCAATTCGTGCTGTCTCGGAGGAATACCGTGCATCGGCAACAATTGACCTTGTCCATGACGAAGCCGATAGGGATCACAAAATCTCCTGCCCAACACTGCTATTGTGGAGTGCGACCGGTATGTGGGCAAAGTATGATGTTTTGGAAATATGGCGAGAAAGAGCCGAATACGTGCAAGGGAGCGCTCTAGATTGCGGTCATTTTTTGCCAGAAGAAGATCCGGAACGAACGGCAGCGGAGTTACTCCGCTTTTTGGCGTAATGAGCAGTCGAAACATGAGGAAGCGAGTATTGTTTATCCAGGGTGCTGGAGAGGGTGCATACGAAGAAGATGGAGAGTTGGTCAAGTCTCTGCAAGATGTGCTCGGCACCGAATACAACGTGCTGTACCCGAAAATGCCCGAAGAAGAGGACTCAGGTTACGAGGCATGGAAAGCTCAGATTTCAAGAGAGCTAGCTACGTTAGATGACGGGATAATCCTGGTTGGACATTCAGTAGGCAGTTCTATGCTGTTGAAATATCTTTCTGAAGAGAATGTTGAAAACTCTATTGCAGGTATCTTTCTTATCGCCGCACCATACTGGGGAACGGGAGGCTGGCAGGTGAATGAGTTTAGCTTAGATGAAGGCCGCGCCTCCAAACTCCTCAAAGCACTCCCGATTTTCTTTTACCATAGTCGTGACGACAATATCGTGCCCTTCACGCACCTGGCGTTGCATGCGGAAAAGTTTCCGCAAGCAATTGTTCGTGAATTCGATGGGCGCGGGCATCAGTTTAACAACGATTTATCTGAAGTTGCGGCAGATATAAAAAGTTTGTAAGCTCTGATCGGAGGTAGAAGCATGATCTTTAACTTTGACGAAAGATTATCGGACTCGCCCTTTGTTGAAAGGATTTGGCGCGCACAGAGCGAGCGGACGGGTGGTTTTCTTTCGGTTGCGGCGAGCCAGTGGGAAATGGTCGTGTCGAAATATCATGGCGAGACCACGATGACGGTGCGGGGACCAGAGACAAAAGCCACGCCCATGAGCGTCACTCTTGTCGGAGGCGAGTTTTTTGGCATCGTTTTTAAGTATGGTGCCTTTATGCCTCATTTTCCGGTAAGTGGCCTCGTGGATGGAGATCTGGACCTGCCCGACGCATCAAGCAAATCGTTTTGGTTAGAAGGTTCTGCCTGGCAATTTCCAAACTATGAAAATGCGGATACGTTTGTAGAAAGACTGGTGAGAGAAGATCTACTGGTTTGTGATCCAATCATCGAGCCGGTGTTGCGAGGCGAACCTCCGGAGTTGTCGCCTCGCTCCGTTCAGCGTCGTTTCGTGCAAGCCACCGGGTTGACACAGGGTTCCATTCGGCAAATCGAGCGTGCCAGACATGCAACCATGCTCTTACAAGGATGCATCTCAATCCTCGATACGGTGGAACAGGCTGGTTACTCTGACCAGGCCCACCTGACCAGATCCCTGAAGCATTTGATTGGAAAAACGCCAACTCAAATCATCAATAAAAGTGAACCTGAGCAGTTGTCGCTTTTGTTCAAGACAGAGCCTTCTCCCTGAACTATCATTTATGTGTTAGAAATTACAGGTAAAGGAGAGAATATGCGAAAAGTAGTTTCGTGGTTATTCATATCACTGGATGGTGTTGTAGAAGCTCCCAACGAGTGGCAATTCGATGTCATGGATGACGATATGATCGCGGACATCACATCGCAGACGGACGCAGAGGACGCCATCCTCTTTGGGCGAGTGACGTATCAGGATTTTGCGCCCTACTGGCCGACGTCTACGGATGAACCCTTTGCAAGTCATATTAATAATGTGCCAAAGTACGTGGTCTCGACCACCCTGGACAAGGTCGAGTGGGGAAAGTGGGAGAAACCAACCCTCATCAAAGGAAATCTCGCGAAAGAAATCAACAAACTGAAGCAGCAACCCGGAAAGAATATTGGAGTTAGCGGCAGCCCTACACTTGTTCGATCCCTTCTCCAGGAGAACCTGCTCGATGAGCTTAAGCTCATGGTCCATCCTGTTGTTGTAGGACATGGAAAACGTCTCTTCACAGAAGAGAGTGAACTGAAACGGTTGCAGCTTGTAGACTCAAAAGTGACTGGTACGGGCGTCGTGATCCTCACGTATCAACCTGCCAAAAATGAAAACGAGAAATAAGATGGGGACGACATTCTCAAAAGACGGAACCAAAATTGCGTATGATAAAACGGGCCAAGGACCGGCGCTGATCCTCGTCGCGGGTGCCTTCCAAGATCGCATGGCAATGTCCGGCTACGCCGAACCACTCTCGAAGCATTTCACGGTCTACAACTACGATCGTCGTGGTCGTGGAGAAAGTGGCGATACCCAGCCCTACGCGGTGGAGCGCGAAATTGAAGACATTGACGCACTCATTCAGGAAGCAGGCGGCTCAGCCTTCGTCTTTGGTGGCTCATCGGGCGGTGTTCTGACTCTGGATGCGGCGGCTCATGGTTCGAAGATCACAAAATTAGCTATCTACGAACCACCGTTTGTCGTTGATGACAGCCGTGATCCTGTCCCCGAAAATATTGTCGATCAGTTAAAAGACATGGTTGCCTCCGGTCGCAGGGGCGATGCCGCCGAGACGTTCATGACCAAAGGCTCTCTGATGCCCGCGGATATGGTTGCCGGCATGCGTACACAGCCGTTCTGGCCAAGTGTTGAAGCAGTAGCGCACACACTTGTGTACGATGCAACAATTATGGGTGGCACGATGCAGGGAACTCCATTACCAGTTGATCGGTGGGTAACTGTCACGATACCAACGCTGGTCATATACGGTGGTGCTGGTCCCGCATGGTCACGTAACGCTGCGGAGGCCCTTGTCCAGTTATTGCCACATGCCGAGCGACAAACATTGGAAGGTCAATTTCACACTCTCACACCGGATGCTCTCACGCCAGTGCTTGAGAAATTCTTTCTCACCTAAGGCTGTAAGGAAATCCGGACTAGCCCAAATTCAATTTGAACGCAGATCCTCAAGGGGGATGCTATGAGCACTACTCTACACTGATTCATAAAGAAGAAAACGACACAAACATCGCGTTCACTCGATTGCTTGATGCGCCGCGCGAGCTCATATTTGAATCACCGACTAAGCCCGGGTACATGCTGCAACAGCGGAATCCAGATAACTAGCATTACCGCTCGAAATCTTTACCCATTTGGATGTGTATTTGCCTACGCTTAAGAAAGGAAAGAGGAATATGAAACCACGAATTACGGTCATAACAATCGGCGTAGATGACTTGGAAAGGTCCCTCGCATTTTATCGTGACGGACTTGGCCTAAAAACCGACGGGATCGTTGGTGAAGAATTCGAGTACGGCGCGGTCGTCTTTATTGATTTGGAAACCGGCGCAAAGCTCGCACTTTGGCCGAGAAAGAGCATTGCCCACGATACCGGACTCTCGCTGCAAAATCCAAGCGCAACGGAATTCACCCTGGGACACAACCTGAACAACAAAAAAGAAGTAGATGAAGTGATGGCGCAGGCCAAAAAAGCCGGAGCAAAAATCGTCAAACCAGCTCAAGACACGTTCTGGGGAGGATATGCAGGATGCTTTCAAGATCCAGATGGACACTTGTGGGAAGTTGCCTGGAATCCGGCCTGGAAAATTGACGATTAATGCAGACAGAATTTTCAGCTCGAACCATATATAGTGTGGGAATCCTGCATGGGAACTTAATGCTGCTGAGTCCCTTGTCGAGCTTTTGCCGGGTGCCAGGCGCCAAATCTTGGAAAGTGAATTTCATTCCTTAACTTCTGAGTTGCTCGCACTAGTGCTGGATGAGTTCTTAGTTGCCTAAGCTCATGAAAGGAGAGCGGAAGTGGAAAATATAAAAAACAGAGGATTACTGGGTGCACATCAACTGCTGCGCTTACTGGGCTCGCAATCTGTATCCACCTATGCCAACCAGGTGATTGCCTTCGTTATTCCGTGGCTGGTGCTGACGCGCACTGGCAGTGCAGTGAGTGCCGGGACGGTGGCCTTTGCGATGGGTATAGCAGCCTTTGTCGGCGTGATGACCGGTGGTTTGATCACAGATCGAATTGGCGGCCGCACAGTTTCTATTATTTCCGATTTGCTTAGCACGGTCACTGCGTTGCTGCTCGGCATCGCCTTGTTCTTCAATTTTTTCTCCCTCTGGCTGGTGATTGTGTCGCAGATTATCGGCGTCTTTTTTGATGGACCGGGGCAAATTGCAAAAAACACGATGGTGCCAAGCGCAGCCACAGAACATGACGTTCCGATTGTGCGAGCCATGGGTATCCAACAAACTCTCCAAAACGTAGCTAACTTTATTGGCCCGTTGAGCGCCGGATTATTGGTTGCTCTCTTGAGTGAAAGCGTAACTCTGATGTTTGCCAGCGTACTATTCGTGCTCTGTATTTTCTTAGTCATTGGCTTGCCGCGTAAGATCATGGTACACGAACATCCCATGAGTATGCGGCAAGCTTATGAGGATATGCGCGAGGCAGTGCGGTTCCTCATCAAAGATCCTTTTCTTGGACCGATGCAACTCTTTGGACCGTTTTTCGCCTTCGTGATTGGACCGGTGAGCGCGATCGTCTTTCCGGCTTGGTTTGTCTTTGCTCGTCAGAGTGCTGCCCAATTAGGGATTTTCCTTGGTGCGCAAGCACTGGGGGGCATGATCGGTGGCTTTCTCTTCGCGGCTTTTGCGCCGAAAGTATCCCAGCATAAGTGGCTGTTTGCCGCTACGAGCGCTTACGCTCTGACGTTGTTTATCCTTTATTTCTTGCAGCCCGGATCGGTCGTCGCCATGCTGGTTGGTTTCATGGCAGGTGTGGTTTTTACGGGCATTATGGCCATCCCTTATTCTTCCTTTTACATACGTACGCCCGAGAGGTTACTGGGCCGTGTGAACAGCCTGGGTGCCGGTATGGGGTTTATTGTCATCGCGCTGGCTTCCCTGTTCTTTGGCTGGCTTATCAACGCCACTTCGGCCAGGACAGGTCTCTTAGCCTGTGCCATCGCGATGGGACTCATCGCCCTCGGCGTTTACCTCTTCCCCTTCATGAAGCATTTGGATGAGGAGATAGACCCTGAAGACCTTCGTGAGTCCAGGCAGAGTACAGCTGACTAGGTTCAAATGAACATCAACAATTAAGTTGTGAAATGTATGGATGGAGATGTTATGGAAAAAAGTCTGTCAGATAAGAACATAGATGAGTTGCGACGTTCGTTAGCTGGAGCTGTCATTGTCCGTGCGGATGCTGAATACGACGCGGCCCGCCACGGTTTCAATGCTCTGATTGACCGCCGTCCAGCAGTGATCGCGCGATGCGTTGGC
>DASWEH010000424.1:0-7407 GCA_036394895.1 Anaerolineales bacterium | reverse complement strand
CACCCGTTGTAAAATTTCCATTCCCAGTTCCTGCTCCACCCAATGGTTGATTTGCAGCATCGATGATGCTGTCATTATCAATCACAGTAAGTTGAACAGTTCCACTTCCAGCGCCAGTATTAACGCTGACCGTATATGTTGACCCAGAAACAGGATTTACATTGGTAACAGAAGCACCCGTGAGGCCCGGACTGACCACAAGTCCAAAATCATTGAACGACGGGACGATATCCACACCGGTCACGGATTGAGAGAATGTCACTGTGAAATTTACATTAGCAGCATTAGTGGGATTTGCATCCGCGCGGAGAATCGAAGCAACTGTTGGGAAAGACTCAGATACGAATTCGTACGCGCCGACATCCGGTGCAGTCCCTTTGTAATTGTCATTGATGCCAGGAATTAGAATGCCTCGATCTATATTTGGACTCGTTGGTAGAAGGGTGAAATCGCCTCCATATGGATTTGCCAATGCAGGAGGAGTCTCGTATCCGTTACATTCGAGTTTTGTGGCTGTGCACAATTTTGCGATGTCGGCATAATCGATCTTCTCCCACTTGAAGTGAGGATTGCCGGCTGGGCGCGTGGTGTACCAGTTGTCATTGTTCCAATCGATTCCCGTAGAGCCGGTGAAGGATTCTTCAAAGGCATAGCGATTCCCCTGGAAAATGTTATTACGCATCACCGCATTATGGACCGGGGTGATCATGCTCATCGCATTTAGATTTGTCTCATTGGTCCAACTGGTATTGTGATAGAAGAACACGATCCCATCCGGATTTGATGCCCATTTAATGGGACTGCTGGTGAAGTTGGTGAACGTCGAGCGCAAGACCCAGGTGGGACCCTGCGTGATGGGAGCCAGAGAAACACCGATCAAGGTCTGATCAATGATATTGTTCCGAAAACGCTGATTGACACAAGCGCCTTCGGGTTCGAGTCCATCATCGCTAATGTCATGGATATCGTTGTTATAAATATCGGCGTCAAACGCAACGGCAGGGTCCTCGATTGCATCTTTCGCCGATGAACCCGTATAGATGCCGTTGAAGTAGTTGTGGATGTCGTTATTGCGTACGATCGCGCCGATGTGACCTCGAAGTACGATCCCAGTTCCCTCCATGGAGCTGCCCTTGGTCGCCTGCCACGGAAATTCATTGACCGACGGATCATAGATTTCGTTATGTTCGATACGCGTGTCATTGCCTTGAGCCTTAGTACCATTCCAATTGATAAATATCCCCAATTGCATGTTGTGAATCTTGTTTTTTCGAATTACCACATGCGAAGCATTGAGTGTATACACCCCACAGCCATCCGTCCGAGTTCCATAGAATCGCATTTCAAATCCTTCGATCCATAACCAGTCACGACCATTCGCGTCAAAGGCATGGTTAAGGCGCGGCAATTGCCAGCTATGCTTGGATGGATCGTCCAGGCTGCGGATATAGAGTCGTAAGGTGGTTGGTTCGAAGTACCAGCCTTCGTTGATGGGAACTTTGCCGTGACCACGACTTTGCAACAATCCTTTGAGATCATCGTACTTGTAGAAGCGTTTTTGGTCGCGCGCCAGATATCCGATAGATGAGCCGATTTTCATGAACCACACGCGCGCCTTTGACGGATGAGGTCTCCAGATTTTTCCGGTCAACGTTTCGGAGCCATCCAAGATCGCGCCGCTCCCCTCAGCTTTGACCTGGATCCAACTGCTCTCGGTGCCAGAAGCCGGGAAGGTGACCGCCTCGCGGTAAATCCCATCCGCAACCAGCACCTGTGTGCCGGGACCGGCATGCTTGACTGCGTCTTGTATCTTATTGAACGGTGCATCGACAGAACCGTCACCGCCAGCAGGAGCATCGTCATTGACATGTAAAATACTCGAAGGTGTAATGGGTAGTTCATTCGGCTGGGTCATGATCGAAGCACTGACCTCTGTCATTCCATTCAGCACTTTGACTTCGTATGAAGTAGCTGGAGAAAGACCAAACAAACTGCCGACAAGACGACCATCAGGAATACGAACAAGTGAATGACCTGTATGCCAGTTTGTTTCACCACTTTGGCGATACATTAGTTCTGCTGTCTTTGGTAAGTTGACACCATTCAGGGTAACCCCAATTGTTTCAATGTTAGGATACAAACTTAATGGCGTATCGACTTGCCCAATTTGATCTTGAGTCCCGACTCGACCAATAAAAAATCCACTTATGATGATAGCCAGGATGGCTGTAATAAGTGGAGTGATGAAGGAGTTGTTATTTGTCATGACTTTCTCCATGATCCCAATGATTGAACGATTCAGGAGTCAAATCAAGCCAGTAGTTCCAGATGGACTATCGGACAGTATAGCATGGTAACTACTACCATCCGCTCTAAGCGCCGTCCTCGGCGCAAGAATAATTAATGATCGCCGCCGAGGACGGCGGCTGGAGCCACATTAGTCAATTTCAATTTTCACATCGAGAATCACTTTACTTTCTTCTGTTCTGATCCCCACAGACTTCACCAGGTCCAGCATTCGTTTCTGTTCAGGCGTTTGAAAAAATGCGCCAATATCCAGGACGATCTGCTGCCCATAGAGTTTGACGCCATCAGGCAACGCATTGAGGAACGAGCCTAATCTTCCTAACAAAATGTTGTTTTCCAACCAGGCTCTGATTTTTGGCGAGGAGTAACTCGCAAAATCGACCGAGCTGTCAAGTTTCAATTTCAAATTGAGCGACCAGGGCAACAGTGTCGTTTTCACATTTGCAGAAACCCGGTTTTGCCCGTGAACGGAAATCGGACAGGACTCAATACTCTTATTTCCCTGAAGCGCGGCTTGGATCATCTCATTGATCAGATATTCAGGCACAAGAACAGATGCATCAATAACAGTTCCCTTCAAATCCGAAAAATTATTATTGATTACCTTTTCGAAAATTTTGTCCATCGAGTCAAATTCTAGCCGATTCTATTTCCGGGTGCAATTTGCTATCGAAAACTATAACCTGTTGTTAACAATGTTTTTCCCCAAGGTTAATATAATTGCTCCATATAAGAGATCAAGAGGTGAAATCATGGAACTCCAATACAGCGAACTGGACAACAACATCCGTATAATCAAGCTGAATGGCAAGCTCGATATTATCGGTGTAGGCGAAATCGAAACGAAATTTGCAGGCTATTGCGCCGGAGATGGAGTCCGCATGCTTGTGGACTTATCCGAAGTTGATTTCCTCGCCTCCATTGGCATTCGACTCCTCACGCTGTCCGCTAAATCGGTCGCCAGCCGCGGCGGGAAAATGGCACTTGTCAACCCCATCTCTGAGGTGGAACATGTGCTGGATGTCACGGGTATCCCGGCAATTATTCCTGTTTATCCCAATCTTGAGTCCGCCAGAACCGCGTTATTGGCTTCCTGAACAAACCCCATTGATTCCGGCGCCCCAAAAAGGCTTGGACGTGTAAGCGGCGTGGTACCCACTACTTCGTCGAAGTTGAGAAAAAAATACAAAACAGTCTCGTTGAGACTGTCTCACGAGACCGTTTTGATTTAATTTATAAGCTCAAGCCGCCGGGGACGGCGGCGCAATTTTACGGCGTCGCGGATGGCTGGATGGTCGCAGTTGCTTGAGGAGTTGGGGTGAAAGTAACTTCGGTAGCGTTGCCAGTTGGGGTTACCGGAAGTGTGCCCGCCGGAGTGAATGTCCCAATTACGGTTGGGGTAGGCTGAGGCAAGCCTGAAAGGAGGATCTGCCAGGCGATGTCGAGATCGTCACTGGCGGCTACGGGGAAAGTGGGTAAATTGGATAGGGTGATGTCCAAGCGTTGAACGACCGCCTCTAACTCATCTGCAAGAGGCTGGGGAGCGTCCGGCTGGACTTTCGCCAACAGGTCGCGCGCGATCTGCACGTCCTGCTTGGCTAACCCGAAATTGCTTTCATACATGAACAGACGCGCACGCGAGAGCAACTCCATTCCCTTCAATAAATTGATCTGCTGGTCCAATTCTGCGGAGGCAGCCTCATTTTGTTCCTGAAGCTTAGATTGCATATCCTCTAGTTCACTCAGCGACTTTGTGCGAGCAGTGATCTCCGTTTCGATATCGCTCAGGCGTTTGTCCAGTTCAGTCAGTGATCCATCATGTCCGTTCTGGACGGTTTCAATGGTTCCCAACTTGGTTTGCAGGTCTGCTAATTCCTGTTCAGTCTGTGCCTGCCGGGACTGCAACTCCCTTACCTGCGCAGTGTTCTGCTCCACGGGCTGAATAAATCTCTGATAAAGCCAGGGTAAGACAAGATACAATGCCAAGCTAAGCAAACTCAAAAGGATCAAGAGGGAAACCAGACGCAGGATGTACCTGAAAAAGCGACCGACTCGTTGCCCAAAGCTTGGACCGGAAGGCACACTAGCACGTGACACGACGGGTGCAACGGTTGACGCACTAACAGGCGCACCCATCGGTTCACTGACGGGCACATCTTTAGATGTGGGCGGCGACTCTGATGTTGTATCCGCCGCGACTGGCATATCTAACAACGGGTCATGCACTTTGACAATCCCCGCCTCGGGTTCGGAGGGTTCGGATGCTTTTGCTCGTTTTGCCATGAAAACCTCCAGGTGAGTATGTTGGTGATAAGTTGATTGTAAGCGATTTTACGTCAGCAGGAATAGAACTTAAAAGCAAAACGGTCTCGTTGACATGGTCTTATTAAGACCGGTCCGAGACCGTTTTTCGATTAGTTTTGGCAGATTCTCTTTATGAACTTCCTGCCTCATTCGCCATACTATTGTATTTGGCTTTCGCTTCATATTCCCCCCAATGCCTGCTGATCTCCTCACGAGCTTTTTCGCGGGAGTAGCCATATTTCACTTGAAGCATGGTGACAAATTTGTCGAACTTCACTTCCGCCTTGTCCACTTTGATCAGATCGTACTCAGCCATCAGGCTCCACCACCCTGTGGCTTGAGCCCGAAACAGTTTCCAATTTTCCTCGAATATCGTTTTATTCATGATCATGTGACCCTCCTCAGGGCACCACTATTTTCAAAGATATAGATTTATTTGGGAGTTTCGTGATTTCGTTTACAAGCGACGATTCGTTTCCCAGCACATCAGCAAAACAAAATTGTTAAACTCATTCGCCATGTGGCGATCTGATTTTATTGTACTACGTAATATGAATAATATTATGTGCATCATATTAGGATTCGTCCCACCCATCTCGATTTTCTTCCAATCTGACTGGATAATATTAAACAAAATGGTCTCACAAAGTCTCGTTCGAGACACATACCCTCTCCAAATCCACGTTATAGAAACGGGATCACTTGAGCAATCTTCCTTGCGAAATTGGGGCACTCTGCGAGCATGCTCACATCGATTTGCTCACCTGCACTGTCAGGCTAAAGCCAGACCGACGCATGTGTAGCAAATCGTGCGCGCGCACCGGTCCTGGCCCTTGCAGGCGGTGCCAGGGGCGCAAGTGTCGCGAAGGGTATTCGAAGGGCAGTGGAGTCGTTGACATAACGTCTCAGAAAAGCTCCTGAGGACGTTTCTATTTAGGCTACTTTCTTCCAATTAGCACTCTTCGGGACCTCATCCTTAAGCGCTTTGTTCTTCCCAAACAGGCTTGGCGACCGTTCTGCGGCATGCAACTCCATAGCTCGACAATCCAGGCACAGATAACATTGAACTGAAAATAGATCTGTGCCTGCCTCGGTTTTGACCATAAAAGCCTCATAGAAAGGTTTATCACTGACATAAATCTCTGAGGAACCGGAGTGAGGGCATTTCCCATTAATCATCATTTACTCCTTGAAAGAATCGTTTTTCCAGTCCACTCTAGAATGCCGGTGTCTTGTATATATCATACAAGTGCTTTGCTTTCTTGATAAATCCAATCTTTTTTGAAACCTATTCTGCGACTCGGCGTAGATAAAGCATAGACCAAACTGCGGCGGGAGGGAACCCGTTGAATATGGATAATTCTATGTACAGGAGTAATCGATATGCGGAAGTTTGGTTCACTTGGCTTAAAAATATTGAAGATGTCCCACATTCTCTTGATCGTGCTTTTCCTTGGTGGTATATTGAGTTCGTTTGCCCTTATTATGAAGCTGGATCTATCGAACTTCGATGATGTTTATATGGCTTACAAAACCTTCAACATCCTCAGCGACAATGTCGTAAAGATGGGAGCTCAGGGAACCATCTTGTTAGGTGCTATCTATGGCTTTTTTACAAAATGGGGATTTATCAAACATAAGTGGCTCGCAGTAAAATGGATCCTGTTTATCATACAAACATTTGTGGGGATACTGATCGTGGACAAACTGATGGTAGCAAATACAGTTCTCCTTGAGACTGAAAAAGTCTTAGCGCTAAGTAATCCACTCTTTCTTCATAACCACTACCTGAGGCTGTATGTTGTCATCACACAGATTGGATTAACCCTCTTCGCATTGATCCTATCTGTGTTGAAACCTGGAAGAAGTAAAAGATTTTCTGAAGTCCAACCAATTTAAAATATGAAGTGCCCCCGCTCACCCAGCCTTATCCAAATCCGAACCGCGTAGACAGAATAACCTCAGTAACTTCCCTTACGGATTTGGGGAGGGTGTTCCGCAGTACGGCGGGACGGGTGAGGCCGTTGATACCGATCCGAGACCATTTTTCATCTGTAGTGTTTATAGATTCATCAAAGAATGGAACAAAACCTTAATAGTGGACGATTTCCAAAGGAGGCCTACCATGTATCTCAAACCCAAAGGATTTGACCGAGTCGGAATCATCCAGTGTTTTTTGGCCGCTTTCTTTGTTTTATGGTTCCTGATCCTGCCAGAAAAAGGGGTTTATTTTGCTTGGCCTGTCGTTCCAGAATTGACGGCGATGTTCCTAGGAGCAGGCTTTCTCCTGCGCAGTTACTTCGGCTATCACCTGTGGCGCGACAAATACTGGTATTCGGTGCGCTGGAGCATGTTCGGGGATTTTGCATTTCTCAGCGTTCTTTTTATCACTACCTGGTGGCACATCCAGGAAATGAATTGGGATCTGCAGGGTGTCAGTTCTGGGTTGAGAATTTTCAGCCTGGTGATCACCCATGTGTGGCTACTGGCTTATACATTTGAGCCGCTGACGGTTTTTCTTCTCCACCCGCGGGATGCCGAAGCAAATGCTCCCATCTCGGCCAGCCTTTCTGAGGGAGAACTGTTGCAGCCCTTAAAATCTGCTCTGCTGGGCATGTTTTACGTTGGCGCCGCGTTATGGGCATTGTTCTTCTTCACACCTGAGTTTGCCAATACGCGTTGGCCCTGGGCACTGAATCCCTTCGACGCCCGCATTATGTCCGCATGGTTTGCGGGCGTTGTGGTCTGGTCCATCACTATGTATTTCATGAAAGACTGGGCAGAAGTGAAGATGGG
>DASWEH010000423.1:0-10254 GCA_036394895.1 Anaerolineales bacterium | reverse complement strand
GATAATCACTGCCAATAGGAATGTAAGTACGCAAGGTACCCGCCTCTGCCTGCACAGATTTGAAATTAAAGCCTACACTCAGAAATAAAACGAAACATAGATTGAGCCAATGCTTTCTCATCTACTCTCCTCTAGTTAATTGTTTGGAACATTGAAAACACGCCATTTAGGCTTAGGGTTGGTGTGAAGTTCGGTTTTGATGAACGCGACGTACCTCCTCAACTCTTTCAGAGCACTCACATACAATCTTTGACCGTTGAATTCCCTCTACTATTGTCCATTTTAGGTGAGACAGAACAAAAACGCAAGGTGACCTGTAACCTATTGGTGGTTTTTTAAGTTAATGTTTGTTTAAACTCTTGTTTAAATATCATGAAAATTGCGAATAAGACTCCTGCTATAATGCCAACAATGTCAGCCGTTCGCATTGCAATCAGTCGGATCTGGACCCGCGACAGCAGTATTCTGTTGGGCGGGTTTTTCGTTACAATTATCCTGATTGTTTATATCTGGTGGCCGCTTGCAGTGGAATATTTTGCTTATGTAGATTGGAATAGTGAGTGGTGGCGCTACATGGACTGGCTGTTATTGGGCATTTTCGGGTTTATGTCTGTAACCATCATTAGCCGCGCTAATCTCAAAACAGATGGATTGATTATCTTTGTTGGTGTATGCGGAGGATTGGCAATCGAATCGTGGGGGACACAGACAAACTTGTGGCACTATTACACGGCCGAACGTCCTCCGCTCTGGATTATCCCTGCCTGGCCGATTGCAAGTCTTTCGATTGACCGGACAACACGCGCACTAAATCTTTTAACCACGAAGGTCACCAAGCAACACGAAGAGAAAACCTTTGTGACCTTCGTGCCCTTGGTGTTTAAGATTTTTTATTGGATTACATTTGTAGCTTTTCTCAGCCTGATGCTGATCTTCGTTGCCCCGACATTTGACAAACCCTTTACCTGGCTCTCACTTGGGTTGTGTGTTCTTCTCATCTTGACTCCAACAGATCACCGTTTTGCATTGCTCACATTTATTGCCGGTTCAGGGCTTGGATATTACCTCGAGTTGTGGGGTACGACGCGCGAATGTTGGACTTATTACACCTATCAAACGCCGCCTCTATTTGCAGTCCTTGCACATGGGATGGCGGCAGTCGCTTTTTGGCGGGCAGGATTAATGCTGAAAATCCTTTGGGGGAGATTCGGCTTTTCGAACAATCTACAAGCATCGACTGATCAGGCGCCGCGTTGAGTGGCGAAGCCATATCGAAACGAACCAAGCACATAATCTGTAAAGAAGTGACATTTGTCACTCATAATCCTATTGACATGGAAAAAATTAGTCCTATAATGTGACCTCGTGGTCATATGACCCGCAGGTCACATTTTATGCCCAAACAAACATTTATCAATCTCCCCGAAGAAAAACGCGAAACGATCATGAACGCCGCTGTGGAAGAATTTGCGGAATATGGTTTGGAGAACGCGTCTACAAATCGTATCGTAAAAAATAGCGGCATCGCAAAAGGAAGTTTCTACCAGTATTTTGAGGACAAGCAGGATGTCTTCATGCATTTACTCGACGTAATCGAGAAACAGGAACTGGAATTTTTCAAAGAGCAGCATCCACCGAGCGGAAACATGGACACGTTCCAATATTTTCGCTGGATGGTGAAAACAGGCATGGAATTCGGTCTCGCCCACCCCCGTGAGATTCAAGCTGCCTGGCGCGTATTGCTTGGCGAAGGCTACTATTACGGACAGAATCTTGCAGACTATCGCAAGAAGACCACGCAGGCACTTACGATGATGATTAAACGTGCCATGGAACGCGGTGAAGTGGATCCAAGTGTGGATGTGGAACTCGCTGTCATGGTCATGGAAACATGGAGCAACGCCATCACGAACTATGTCCTGAATGAAGGCATGAAGCAAAAAGATGTAGTGAAGTGGATGCGCTCGCCGAAGACTCAGGAAACAATCGACAAACTGTTATATGTAATGGAATACGGTTTGCGAAAGACAGAATCAGAATTTACGCCAGGCATTTAGAAAATAACAAAGGTCTTAACCTTATCTTGACCCCATTTTGCTCATTTTTCCCTTGACCAAAACAATGGAAAGATTACAATAACCGTAATATTAAACCGACGGTCGGTTTATTACCAATCCCGCGTATACGGGATCTCCGAGAAGGAACAATGGCTCGAATTGTAAAGGAAGAAGAATACTTGGCCCGGCGCAACGAAATCCTGGATACAGCTCTCCAGCTGGTTTACTCCAAAGGTTACGACAAAATGACCATTCAGGATATCCTGGATCAACTCCGGATTTCCAAGGGCGCCTTTTACCACTATTTCGACTCAAAAGCGGCTGTGTTGGAGGAACTCGTCGAACGTATGGCGACAGAACAAGTGGAACCAATATTCCTCTCCATCGTGCAGGATCCAAACATGACAGCCCTCGAGAAGCTCCACCGCTATTTCGAGACATCGACCCGCTGGAAGGCTTCCAAGAAAGCTTTTTTTGTAGAGCTTGTGAAGATCTGGTACTCGGATGAGAACATCGTGGCACGGGAAAAAATGCTTGCCAGGACCACGCAGCATCTTGGACCTTTTTTCACAGAAATCATCAAGCAGGGAGTTCGCGAGGGTGTCTTTACAACGCCCTACCCTGAGATCGCCAGCCAAATCATGATCAACCTGATCTACGACCTGGCATATGTGTCTAGTTATTTGTTCATTTCGGAGGATGGACAGCAAAGCGCCACATGGCAGCAAGCCGAAACACTGTTTGCCGCTTATAGTGATGCGCTGGAGCGGATCCTGGGCGCCCCCAAAGGTTCCATTCACCCTATGAATACCGAGGCGCTGAACGAGTGGTTTTCAGCCAATGGTATGCTAGCCAACCTGGCAGCAGAAGCCGGTATACCCGGTTCTCGCAACCCGTAGAAGAATTTGTCACACAAATGCGCCGCTCTCCGTTGCACGTGTGACTAAGAGTGGCGCATTTGTGCTGCTTATAACAATTTGAAAACAACGTAGTACTGAAAGGAGTCTACAAATGCAACTTTACCTGCGCCTTGCATGGCGCAATATCTGGCGGCACCGACGCCGCACGATCATCATCACGGGAGCTATGGGGCTAGCCCTGGCAATGATGATGATGTATGACGGCTTGGTGGACGGATTCAACAATGCGATTTACGGCAACGCCATCCGTGTGCTGGGCGGCAACATCCAGGTTCACGCGGTGGGTTACCGTGAAAAAGTGGACAGCAATCCGCTGATCCCGTTGCCAAACGACGAAGCCGTGGTTCAAGCAGCCCGGGCTAACCCGGACGTGATCGCGGCGGCACGCCGCATCCAGACCGGCGGATTGATGAGCAACCGTGAAGGAGCCTTCTCCATCAGCATCATCGGCATCGAACCGGAAGTCGAAGCGTCTGTCAGCCTGATCCAAGAAAACATCGCCGATGGTCGCTGGCTGACCGCCGATGACCAGGACTCGATCCTGATCGGTCGCGGCCTGGCAGATGTAATGGGTGTGCAGATCGGCGACCGCCTCACCATGGTCGGCAGCGACGCCCACAAGCAGAACCGCCAGCGTACCATGACGGTGATCGGCATCTATGACATCAACATGCCATCCATCGAAAAACAGACGGTTTATATCTCACTGGCGGAGGCTCAGTCGCTCTTTGACCTGCGTAATCAGTCTACTGAGGTACAGATCACCTTGAACAATGTTGGTCAGGAGGCACAGGTGGTAAACACGCTTATGCCCGCCATGCCCGGCTACGAGGTGGAGTCTTGGGATAAGAATTATCCTGAGATCGCCTCTGCGCTCACCTCGAAAAACTTCGTAATGGACATTTTCAGCGTCATCATCGAAGTGATTGCCGGCATCGGCGTGCTCAATCTGCTGCTGATGGCTGTCTTCGAACGCACACGCGAGATCGGCTTGCTGGGCGCAATGGGACTGAAGCCGCGCCAGATCGCCACCTTGTTCATTCTGGAGGGCACGATGATCGGCGTGGTCGGTGTAATCGCCGGCGTAGTACTCGGCATCGCCTTCAACGCCAGTTTCCAACGGATTGGCTTCGACTATAGTTCGTTTGCCAGCGCCGCCGATTTCATGGCTTTGATCAACGGGCGCGTGTACCCCACGCTGGGATTGGGCAAGCTCTTTAGCCGTGCGCTTACCATCTTGATCATCACCACGTTGGCTGCCTGGATCCCTGCACGTGAGGCTTCTCACCGCGAACCAGCGCAAGCATTACATTACGTATAAAAGAAGACCTGACAGGTTTCCGCGAGAGTCTCCCCGATTCGCAACTTTGTCCGCGCGAACAAGTTCTGATTGTCGCACACCGCATAAAACCTGCCAGGTCTCAGAGAGATATTTACTATGAATCAACTATTCAAAATGGCTTTTCGTGACTTAGCCCGCAACAAACGGCGCTCGTTCCTCTCCGCGCTGGCAGTCACCATGGGCACAACCCTATTGCTGTTTGCAGCAGCCACAATACGTGGAGAGATGGGTGGCGCCTTGAACAACAGCATTCGTTTACAGACAGGGCATCTTCAACTCCGCGCCTCCTCTTATGATGAATCAAAGAATAGCCTGGCGTGGGAAGACCTGATCGAGGATCCAGACCAGGTGATCGAGCAGCTCAAGACGCTGCCTCAGGTCGTCGCCGCCACGCCACGCCTGATTGCCAGCGGTATCCTCAGCTTAGGGGATGAATCCAAAGGCATGCAGGTCATCGGGATAGATCCAGCCGCAGAGCCGAACCAAGTCTTTCGTCAGGGTCTGATCGCTGGAGACTTTCTCACAGCCGAGGACCGCGAAGGCATCCTGATTGGAAAACCGTTGGCTGAGAAATTCGGTTTGAACACCGGCGACCAAGTCAGCCTGTTGATCAACACCTCTGATGGCAGCGTAGACGAGCAATTGTTCACAATCCGAGGCATCTTCTCCACGAAGACCCCGTATTACGATGAAAACACCGTCTTCATGTCGCTCGCTAAAGCGCAAGCCATTGCGCACACCGAGAATCACGCCAGCCTGATCTTCGTACTATTGCAGAATCAGGAACAAGCCGCACCCGTAGCCGCCGCCCTAGCCTCCTCGAACTATCAGATCAAGACCTGGCAGCAGTTGAATGAAATAACCACCCAACTCGAAGACTTTGCTAACGCGTTCATGTACGTGATCTACCTGATTATCCTGGGCATCACCGCCACGGTGGTCACGAATACGCTGGTAATGGCTGTCTACGAACGAACGCGCGAGATCGGCATTCTTTCCGCCATCGGCATGAAGGGCCGCCGCATCATGTCACAGTATCTCACAGAGGCAACCCTGCTTGCCACGGCAGGCGTGATCGGTGGGTTGATCCTGGGGGGCCTCATCAGCGCCTACGTCGGCAGCGTCGGCTTTTCGATCCCAGCCACCGCAGCCTACTCAGGCGTTCTGATGGGAGAAAGAATCTATCCTGCTCTCGCGGCGTCAGATGCGATCAATCTCAGTATCGCGGCTTATGTCATCACTCTTCTCGCCTCGCTGTATCCCGCCGTGCTGGCTGCACGCATGGAACCAGTCGAAGCGCTACATGCACAATAATTTCCCCTCACCCCTACCCTCTCCCAAAATAGGAGAGGGGTGAAGGTACCAGGAGTTCAAAATGGAAGTCACAAAAGTAGTCAACGCAACACGCGTATTCAAAATCGGCGAAGTGGAAACCAAAGCCTTGCGCGGTGTCAATCTATCCATCGAAGACGGCGAGTTCACCGCTTTGGTTGGTCCTTCAGGTTCAGGCAAGACCACCTTACTGCAACTCATTGGCTTGCTCGATAAGCCCACCACAGGAAATGTGTTCATCAATGGCAAGGATGCCACGGGACTTAATCGCAATAAGCGTGCAGACCTGCGCAAAGGAACGATTGGCTTCATTTTCCAGTTCTTCGCCCTCATCCCCACACTGACGGCGTACGAAAACATCGAAATGCCGCTCCTGTTGAACGGGACAAAACCCGCCGAACGCAAAGCCCGCGTGCTGGAAATGCTGGAAGCAGTCGGACTCTCCGACCGCGGCCACCACCGCCCCGATCAGTTGAGTGGCGGACAACAGCAACGCGTCGCGGTCGCCCGAGCACTTGCGATCAACCCCAAGGTGATTCTCGCTGACGAGCCGACTGCCAATCTCGATACTGAGAACGGCAAGCAGGTCATGGAGATCATGGCGAAACTCAACAAAGAGACTGGCGTCACATTTGTGTTTGCTACACATGATCCGCGCGTCATCGGTTATGCAAAGCGCGTCGTCACATTGCGTGATGGTCTCATTGTAGAAAACAACGGAAATTCACCAAAAAAGTAGTATCAGGAATACACGAATGAAGAAAGTTTGTTTAATCGTATTAGCGCTCAGCGCGCTGATCTTAAGTGCTTGCGCCTCAGCATCCACACCAACTTCCATTCCGACGATATCGCTGGATAACAACAACTCTTCACCGAGTACACAATCCAGCGATGCGAATTCGGTCTCGGCTTCGGCAGTCATTGTGCCGGTCAATGACGCACAACTTTCATTTTCCTCGGTTGGGCGAGTCACGGCTGTGAATGTCAAAGTGGGCGATAAAGTCACAGCCGGGCAAATGCTTGTCACGCTCGATACAACCATTCTGGAAGCAAAAGTCAAAGAGGCGGAAGCAGGTGTACTGGCGGCTGACGCGCAAATCCGCTATTTGAATCGCCTTGCCACCGATCCCTTACATTATGAATCGGCTGCGGCAGACCTGGCCCGCGCGCAAGCCTTGCTTGAATCCGCAAAAGCGACGCTCGCCACACAATCTACATTAACCGCACCCTTCGATGGGACCATTGTCTCTGTTGATATTAACCCTGCCGAAACTGTCGTGCCCGGACAAGTTGTGATCGTCTTGGGTGACCTCTCTAAATATCAAATCGAAACCACTGACTTAAGCGAGCGTGATGTGACCAGAGTCCAGGTTGGGCAATCTGCCAATGTTTTCATCGAAGCATTGGGTGAAGAGTTCAGCGGCAAAGTGACCGATATCGACCGCGTCTCGTCAACGCTTGGCGGTGATGTGGTTTACAAAGTGACAATCGATCTTGATAAACAACCTCAAGGGTTGCTGTGGGGTATGAGCGCGGATGTCCAAATCGAGACGGCCAAGTAAGCAGGAGAAAAGAATGAAATCATTCTATAGGTCAATGCTTTTGAGTTTGACCCTCCTTCTGGCCCTTTTCGTCAAGCCTGCCTTGGCTGCACAAAACGGATCGGTTGCCGCTTCCGCTGTTGTCGTCCCCGCTCAAATCACAGAATTGGGGTTTATGACATCCGCGCTCGTAAAGGAAATTTCAGTGAAAGAAGGCGATGAAGTCACAGCCGGGCAAACCCTTGTCCTACTGAATACGCCTGAGGCGGAATACAACGTCACTGCTGCAGAAGCTGCACTTCGTTCTGCACTTGGAGAAGAAAAAGTTCAGAGTTATCGAAGGATTAAAGACAGAAGAAATGGCAAGGTCTTCTTTGATGTCGTCCCACCTGAGGTAAGACAAATTGCGCATGCGCATGTTGAACAAGCCCAGGCCTCATTGGAAGAGGCACAAGCTATCTTGGCTCAATCTACTTTAGTCGCGCCTCATGACGCAACCGTGGCTTTCGTCAAGGTAGTTCCGGGTGAATATGTGGAACAGAATCAAGTCATCGTTACCCTTGCCACACTTCACACGTTGCAACTCGAAACGACAGATTTAAGCGAACGCGATATTACAAAAGTAAAAATTGGCTCACCTGTAAATATTTCCATCGAAGCCTCGAATGAAAGTATTACAGGAAAAGTTATTGGCATTTCGCCAAGAGCAAATACCGTTGGCGGAGATGTGGTTTTCAAAGTGACAATCGCCTTCGACAAACAACCTGAGAATTTATTATGGGGTATGACCGCAGAAGTGACAATTGAAGAATAGTGCATGAAAATCAATAAATAATGAACAGAGGCGCGGATGATTTATAATCACCGCGTCTTTCGTTTTCATCAACAAACAAAACATATTGGAGTTAGATACATGTCTCTTCCTACAAAAATAACAGTCATCGGTGCAGGTTCTGCGTCATTTGGTGAGAATACACTTTCTGCCATCGTCCGTTCGAAAAAGTTACGTGGTTCCACGCTTGCCTTGGTGGATAAGAACGCGGATAGTTTGGATATCGTCCATGGTTTAGCAGACCGACTCAACCGCGAATGGGACGCGCAGTTCACGATCACAGCGCATACGGACCATTGTGATGCATTAGCGGGCAGTAAGTTCGTTGTCAATGCCATTGAAGTGGGCGCGCGTGAAAATTTATGGAAAAAGGATTTTGAGATTCCCATCAAATATGGTGTACGCCAGCCGTATGCCGAGAACGGCGGACCCGGTGGGTTTGCACATGCGGCGCGCAACATCGGACCCATTATGAAGATCGCGCGTGATATGGAATCGCTTTGCCCTGAGGCGTGGTTTGTCAATTTCACGAATCCGATGATCCGTATTTGTGATGCGGTCAATCGTCATAGCAAGATCAAAGCGGTGGGCTTATGCCATCAAATTTACGCGGGCTATATCATGGTTGGCGTTGCTCTTGCGAAGGATTTAGGGATTGAAGTACCTGAAGGCCTCACGGGGATGCATGCCGCAGCAGATCAATTTGCAGGGCAATATCAAATGCGCCAACAGGCTGTTCCTCTGATCGATATTCGTGCCGCAGGATTGAATCACTTCACGTGGATTCTTTCCATCCATGACAAACGTACGGGCGAGGATCTTTATCCGTTATTTCGCAAACGATTCTTTGAACTGGACCCAGCCTTTGAGCCACTGACTAGAGATGTTTTCTCTGCGTTCGGGTTGTTCCCTGTCCCTGGAGATACCCATCTATGTGAATACCTTCCGTGGCTCACTGACGCACAGACCAAGCCTTGGGATAAATACAACATTCGTCTCTATGATTGGGACCTGATGGCTTCCTTCCGTGACTTTGGACTCGATCATATTAATGAAATGGCAAGTGGCAACCAAACCATTGAGCATTTATTAGAAACAGACTCGGAAGGTGCGCTGGAAATGATAGAGAATCAAGTAAGTGCAACGACTCATTATCATCTTGCCGCGAATCTTCCCAATGCAGGGCAAATCAGCAATCTACCACTTGGCGCGGCCGTCGAAACACCTGTCATGGTCGATGGGGCAGGGATTCATCCTGTCCACGTTGGCGCGTTGCCAGAACCGGTGGCAGAACTTTGCCGCAGGGAAATTACCACTGCGCAACTTGGTGTTGATGCAGCCGTTGAAGGAAATCGTGAGAAAGCCTTGCAATGTCTTTTGCTTGATCCTGTCATTACAGACATTGAAACGGGCAGAAAAATTCTGGATGATTACCTCACAAGTTACAAAGAATATTTGCCGCAGTTTTGGGAATAAAATCCCGAAGGGATGAAAGTATTCTAAAAGGGAGGGTATCGCCACAATAATCCCGAAGGGATGGCATGATTCAAAAAGTTATGTCACCCCCTCGGGGTTTGTATGTTAATATCGTCTAGAATTACCAGAATAACACTCCTTCGGAGTTTTCAATTAAAACCAAATGCAAATTATTTCTCTATCCTCTGAGAACGCCCATCTCATCCAACAAGCTGGGCAATTGCTAGTGGACGCCTTTCGAGAGCATTGGCCCGATGCTTGGCCAACACTTGAAGAAGGGCTGAAGGAAGTCCACGAAATGCTGGAATCTGAGCGAATTTGCCGCGCGGCTGTGGATGAACAGGGCAATTTGCTAGGAATCATCGGCGGAATTCCAGGATATGACGGTCATGTCTGGGAATTACATCCGCTCGCGGTGCAGCCATCCATGCAGGTCCAGGGCATCGGGCGGGCACTGGTTGAGGATTTTGAGGAACAAGTCCGTCTGAAGGGTGGACTGACCATCACGCTTGGAAGCGATGATGAAGACAGTATGACTTCCTTAGCCAATGTTAATCTATACGAAAACCTTTGGGAAAAGATCCGAGACATTCGGAACTTGAAGCACCACCCCTTTGAGTTTTATCAAAAGATGGGGTACATCATTACAGGCATCGTTCCAGACGCGAATGGGGTCGGCAAGCCTGACATTTTGATGGCAAAACGAGTTAAGTGAAATATGGAGTGCGGGAGCTTGCTCCCGAGAGTATAGAAA
>DASWEH010000422.1:0-6358 GCA_036394895.1 Anaerolineales bacterium | reverse complement strand
TGCAAAATCAGCGGTGAGATAGGCCATCACCAAGGTGTTGTTTTTTATGTCAGGCGCGCGCCAGGTGAGTTGCCACCAGGTTTCACGCTGGTCATCCCAATACCTTGCCCAGTTCATAGCGTTCAATAATTGGGTTGATATCGAAATAATCATCAGGGTCAGAAAGCCCAACTTGCGAAACCTTGGCTGAAGCATCAGGATGAGTCCTGCAATTAAGATGATAACCCCTGCTGTCGGGTGCAAGCCGTAGCTTTTATAGGCATCAGTAGGGTTGAATTCTCTGGCAGATGCAACAACGGGTGCAATGGCACACAAGGTGATGAAAGCACCAATCCAGACGAAGTTTTTGGTCAGCGCGGGCGTATGCGCCTCATCAAACGCATCTCCCCGCCATTTCTTAAACAAGAGGGAATACAACCAGACCAGACCGATTACAATGCCCGCTATCAGGAACGACAGAAAAAGATTCGTATATTTTGCGCTCGTGTATAGTTGAAAAGGTTGTACAAACCAGGCAAAAAGTGTCGTGTCCAGAAAATCCTTTAATGATTCGAAGATCAGTCGTACGGACATGCTCATCAGGTCACTGCGATAATTGAGTGCCAATTGGTTTGCGTCGGTTGCATTGCGGCTGCCTTCGAAAATAAATAGACGCCAGTACAAAAATCCCGCCATGACCAGGGGATAGGGCCACCATATCCTGATGATGCTTTTGAGAAAGGCCCGCAATTCTGTGAAACCATTCTGGAATAACGTGACCCCTAACAGTATCAGGCGCATCCCCTCCAAGCCGATCATATATTCATAGATAAACAGATAGTTTGCGGTCAGAACAATGGAAATCAGACTACAGAGGATTTTCCCCACACGGGAATTTGTTTTCAGGGCCTGCAGCATGAATGCAATGGAGAGCAACCCTGTTCCAAAACCGAAAAGATGATTTTGTTTAGTATTTGCATCTGGCTGGGAGAGGAATCCGGGATAGACGATAAAAAGTACTGCCATCAGAGTAGTGATGTATTTTTGTTTGGGCCAGATCAAACGAAGGATCCAGAAAAATGCCAACCCACAGATAAAGCGCCACAATAGTGCGTATAAATGCCAGCTAAGAATGTTGTCGCCCAAAAGACGATAGTCATACGAATAAATGACGCCCATGAAGGGACGGTCTGTGGAAAATAATGAAACTATACTTTCTGCCCCGCGTGCATGACCGGACCACAGCAAATACCAGTCATCATAATAGTATCCCAGGCTCGGGATGCTCACCCCGTAGGTAATCACAGTTGTTAGGAGAATTAATAGGGTGGCAAGGAAGGTCTCATTTTCGAATAACTTTTGTATTGTTTGCTTCATCTATCATCTCCATCAATAAATTCTAACATGAACTATCTCATGGATTTTTTGCCTGGATATTCCCCTTTGATCGGCACAACAGCACGACAGCTTCTTATTGATATAATGAAATCCTCTAAACGCAGTTCTGTATCTCTCTGCTCTTGGATTCTTCTTAGCATGAAAACTCAATCGTCGCATAAAACTCGGTGGAGCACACTAGGGAACTTTCTTTTGCCCATCGTGATTGCTTTGATCTTCCTTGCCTTTACATTTTCTTATTATCCTTTTCGGGAAAGAATTCAATTCGATTCAGATGAAGGCTTGAATTTGATGCGGTCCATGCTGGTGGTACTCGGACATCCTTTGTACAGCGAAGTATCCAGCGATCAGCCGCCATTGTTCACACAGCTTCTGGCGCTCCTGCTTCGCGTGGTAGGGTTTGAGGTGAACCCGGCCCGCCTGTTGGTCTTATTGTTTTCCACTTTGTTGGTTTGGTCTGGTGCTCAGTTTTTGCAGATTACCTGGGGGAAACTGGCTGCAATCCTGTTTTTGCCGCTGGTCATCATGGTGCCGAGATATCTGGACTTGAGCGTATCGGTGATGATCGGTGTGCCCTCCATTGCTCTAGCTGCTGTAGCGATGCTTTTTGTGACGTTCTGGCATCAGAAGAAAAGAAACCTGTGGTTGGTGCTTTCCGGTTTTGCACTGGCTTTATCAATGCTCATAAAGCTTTTCACTGGCTTTTTGGTGCCAATCTTTTTGATTGGCATCCTCGCTGCAACCTATGTCGATAAAAAAGAAGAAAGTTTCTCATGGAAAATGCTTCAGCCAGCGTTCATCTGGGGCATTAGTTTTGCAAGCACAGGCATACTCCTCGGATTCGTTCTGGTGGGTCTACAAAATGTGTGGATGATTATCTTTCCACCTCTTGCGGCGCCTACCACTGCAGATTTTCAAGACCCAAGTTACACGATAAATGCTCATCTCCAGGCTGCTATTCCAATGTTAATCCTTGGACTTCTTGGTGCGCTGATTTCCATCTACAGACGAAATTGGCTTGCCTTATATCCGCTGGCTTGGTCAGCCTTGGCTTATACGTTGCTACGTTTTTATTCACCGGTTTTTTATCATCACCAACTATTGATAACAATCCCCATTGCAATGTTGGCCGCAGGAGCTGTTGGAGATGGGGTTCTTTCTCTTGTGCACCTAAGAGGATCATCTGACCTTATTCGCGTTCAAACTTTATTGGGAGCAGGCGCTTTGATCGGCTTTGTACTGGTATCCATCCACTATTTGCCGCTGCTTGATAAAGAGTTAATGAATCGCCCTCGCATCAATGATTTCACTCTGAAGGCTACCCCCGGAAAATTGAAAGTCCTTCGCATCATGGGTGAGTATGTCGATCAGACGAACTGGATCATGACAGATGCGCCGATGTACGCCTTTCGCGTTCAACGCCCGGTCCCGCCCAGCGTTGCAACGTTCTCCAGCAAGCGCTTGGCTACTGGTAGCCTGACCCAAGAAGATATCCTTACCGCGATGCGCGAATATCACCCGGAACAAGTGCTCATCGCCCGTTTTGAAATCCCTGCTCTCGAAAGGTACTTGCAGGAAAATTACACTCTGATTGTATCTGTGGAATATTTTCGGTTGTTCATCCGCAATGACTTAAAGACCGCCACGAATTGATTTGCCAAACCAAAAATACTCTTCCGCTCAAAATAAAATAGAATCTTACAGAGTGCCGCACGCATGTCTGACATGCGTTACTTAACTCGATATTCGGATTTCAACCTGCAAATCCATGCAAAAAAGTTAACTTACGGATGTTACGCGTGAGATAAGCGGCAATTCCAAAATTCACTGACTGAATTTTAGGATATAATTGCGCCTTGTCTAAAAACGTCAGACTTGGAAATTTCTATTCATCGATTCCTGATCAGGAAACTTCAGAGAAGATTTCCGATGTCGTAAAACCTACGGAGAAATAATGTCGAAAGCAAATCTCATCGCCCCATACGGGGGTAAACTCGTGAACCTTGTTATGGATGAAAAGGAGCGTGAAGGATTACTTGCCCGCGCGCCGAAGTTATCATCGATCAAAATCACGATGCGCAATCTATGCGACTTGGAGCTTATTGCTACCGGCGGTTTTTCACCTCTCGCAACCTTTATGGGAAAAGCCGATTATGAGCGCGTACTTCACGAAATGCGCCTTGCTGATGGAACGCTCTGGCCGCTTCCCATTACCCTGACCGCTGATCCAAAAGAACTACCCACCGTTGGCGAAGAGATTGTTCTGCGAAACACAAACAACGATGTGATCGCCATCATGACCCTGGACGAGGTCTATCACTGGGATGCTGATACCGAAGCTGCTCTGGCTTATGGCACCACAGATCCACGTCATCCCATGGTCTCGGAGATGCAGCGTTGGGGAAAAGTGTGCATCTCAGGCCCGATCAAAGTGGTGAACTTGCCTAGGTATTATGACTTTGTTGAGTTGCGCCGCACGCCTGCTCAGGTGCGTGAAATGCTCGAAAACCTGGGGAATGAAAATGTTGTTGCCTTCCAAACTCGCAATCCTTTGCATCGTATTCATGAAGAACTGACCAAGCGTGCCGCCGCAGAAGTGAAAGGCTCGCTCATTATTCATCCGGTCGTTGGTATGACCAAGCCCGGTGACGTGGATCATTACACGCGCGTCCGCATTTACAAAGCATTAGTTGAGAATTATTATGATAAGGACAGCACAACGCTGAGTCTTCTCCCGCTTGCCATGCGCATGGCTGGACCCAAGGAAGTATTACTCCATGCCATCATCCGGCGCAATCACGGCGCGAATCATTTTGTGGTTGGGCGCGATCACGCGGGTCCGGGGAAAGATTCAACCGGCAAACCCTTCTACGGTCCGTATGATGCGCAGGAGATGATGAAGAAGTATGAATCCGAGCTGTGCGTCAAGATGATTCCCTTTGAAGAACTTGTCTATCTCCCCGATGAAGGTCGCTATGTGGAAGGCAAGGATGTTCCCGTAGGTGCAAGGACTCTCAACATCTCCGGTACACAGGTGCGCGATGATTATCTTGCCAAGGGCAATCTCTTACCCGAGTGGTTCACGCGACCTGAGACAGCTGAAATTCTGCGTGAGATGTATCCACCGCGCCACAAACAGGGATTCTGCATCTGGTTCACTGGCTTGAGTGGTTCGGGTAAGAGTGCCACGACACAGGTGTTAACTTCGCTCCTGCTCGAGCGTGGACGCGAGATCGCCATTCTCGATGGGGATGTGGTCCGCACGCATCTCTCGAAGGGACTTGGCTTTAGTAAGGAAGACCGCGATACCAATATTCTCCGCATCGGTTTTGTGGCGGGTGAAATCGTCCATGCAGGTGGGGCAGTGATCTGTGCCGCGATCAGTCCGTATCGCTCCACGCGCAACGAGGCACGCAAGATGGTCGGCGAAAATTTTGTCACGGTTTATATGGATACACCCGTTGAAGTTTGTGAACAACGGGATGTGAAAGGTTTGTATGCAAAGGCTCGCCAGGCTATGGAAGCAGGCAAGCCAATGGGCTTTACCGGGGTGGACGATCCCTATGAGCCGCCGATTGACCCGGAGATCACGCTCAAAGGTTATGGAGCAACTCCGGAAGAAAATGCTCGTATGATCGTCAAATTCCTTGAAGATCAAGGCTATTTGAATAATCACTAGGCGTTATACTCTCCTCGACCTCTCATTACTAATCGGTGGTCGAGGAGTAATTTTATGTTCCCAATTCGACCGCGCTTCGCATCGTTTCTTGCCCTCTCGCTGATTGCTTTTATGGGGATGGTGCTTGTCCTCCGAGCAACCCCTCAGGGACTGGGTCTCTCTGACGATTCGATTGCGTACATTGCAGGTGCGCGCAGCCTGGTGGCAGGGAATGGCTATCGCGAAGCCTGGCTGGCATCGGACCAACCTGTCACACATTTCCCTCCATCCTTCTCGGCAGTCCTTGCTTTTTTTGGATTGTTTGGGATCGATCCATTACATGCCGTTCGCTGGGTCAATGCCTTGCTTTTTGGTCTGAACGCCGCGCTGCTGGGCATCCTTGGCTGGCGGATGACCCCCTCACTCACAGCTGGGCTTGTTCTTTCTGCTTTATTCGTAACGAGCGGGGAGATGTTTCAAGTCCATGCAGTGGCAATGAGTGAGCCATTATTTATTTTTCTATCCCTGCTTTCCTTCTGGATGTTCGATTTGTATGTGGAAAGACTGCCCTCTTCTACTGCCAGATGGAGTGGAAGTGAAGGTTGGCTCTGGCTGATTGCCTGCGGGACATTTGTCGGAATGGCATATCTAACGCGCTATGCAGGGCTTGCTCTGATAGCAACGTTTGTCGTTACACTCTTGATCTTGCATAAGAGTTGGAGAAAAAGACTCGTCAGCATAGGGATTTTCCTTGAAAGCATCCTGCCATGGTTTCTCACCTGGACGATCCGCAACTGGCTTGTTGCAGGGAATACAACCAATCGCACCTTTGCCTGGCATCCTCTGACTTCTGAAAATATACGGACAGGGCTGCGCGTGTTTTCAGGATTCTTCATCCCTATCGAATCGTGGCGTCGGGACTTCGTCAAACAACCTGTCATCATCGAAGCGATGATCGTTCTTGTTTTGGGCGCGGTGCTGGTGTGGGTTATCGTGACAGCATGGAAATATTTATCGAGACCTCAGGACATCACTACTCCACTATCTCCTCATGGTAGAGGTGAGCATGGGGCGAGAGAAGTCATCTCGTTTACCACCGGCTTATACATCTTCGCGTATCTTGCGTTGATCGTCGCCTCCATGTTGATGTTCGACGCGGCCACAAAATTCAAATTGCGAATCCTGGCACCTGTCCTGGTTTCCTTAATGATCCTGCTGGTTGCATTTGGAATTTGGGTGCGAAACAAACGCCGCGGTATTGTGGTCATGCTAACGGTGCTGGTACTTGGAGTTTCCATTTATAAGCAGTCTATTACCGTTAAG
>DASWEH010000421.1:0-6357 GCA_036394895.1 Anaerolineales bacterium | reverse complement strand
ATGGGCAGAAAATTATCGCCTCCGATATAAACCCTCAAATGCTTGCCGTTGCGCAAAAGAGATTAGATGCGGATAATTCTTTCGTTGAGTTCCGCCTGCTGGACGCACATTCCATGCCTGATATTCCTGCAGAAAGCATAGACCTTTATTCAATGTCACTTGGACTCAAAATTTGTGAGCGCAGAAAAGTTCTGCGCGAGGCACTGCGGGTCTTGAGCCCGGGCGGGAAACTCGTGGTACTTGAATCATCCAATATTCCCTGGAAGTGGCTTTATGTTGCCTACCTTAAATACATGAATTGGTGTGTGCCAATGATTGGTTGGATCGCCACACGTGGAGATGCATCGGCTTATAAGTATCTCCTCCGAGGGATGGAGAGATTTCCAACTGCAGAGCAGTTCTCAAGGGAACTGGCTTCCATAGGTTTCAAAGATATTTCCTTCGAACGCCTGACACTTGGCATTGTAGCAATCTATACTGCACGTAAACCATAAGTAGGTACGACCGGCAGAGTCTTCTGGAGAATTCATTTATCGATGATGTCATCGCGGGTCACCCTCCAGTTTTTGGAATCTGATTCAGATCATAGGGCGTGACCTGATACACGTAGTAATTCAACCAATTAGAGTACAGCAAATTTGCATGTCCACGCCATCGGACGGTGGGAGTTTGCTTTGGGTCATTATTCGGATAATAGTTTTTGGGGATACCAATTGGCAATCCCTTGTTGACATCCCGGTCATATTCGCCTTTGAGCGTGAACGGATCATACTCTGAGTGACCCGTGATGAAGAGATGACGTCCGTCCTTTGAGCCAACGATGTAGACACCCGCCTCGTCCGACTCAGCCAGGATTTGAACATCGCCCACTTTCTCAATATCTGCACGGCGGATTTCCGTGTGGCGTGAGTGTGGCGCGTAGAAGACATCGTCGAAGCCACGTAATAGGGGCACGGCGCCAACGGCGGACGAGAGGACCCGGTGCTCGAAGACGCCAAACATCTTATGAGGCAGGTCATACTTCGGGATGCCGTAGCGATGATAGAGTCCTGCCTGTGCGCCCCAACAAATATAAAACGTAGACTCGACATTTGTTTCTGCCCAGTCAAAGATTTGAGAAAGCTCTTTCCAATAATCTACTTCTTCGAAAGGCATTTGCTCCACAGGCGCACCCGTCACGATCAGCCCATCGAATTTTTCATTGCGGATATCATTGAATGTAAGATAGTGATGGAGCAGATGATCCGCATCTGTGTTTTTGGAATCGTAGGTGGCAGTATGAAGAAGCGTGACTTCCACTTGTAGGGCGGAGTTGGACAGCAGGCGCAATAACTGCGTTTCCGTCGCAATCTTGGTGGGCATGAGATTTAAGATCGCAACACGTAATGGACGAATATCCTGATGAATCGCGCGCTCTTCGTCCATCACAAAGATGTTTTCCTGCTCGAGGGTGAGGCGGGCAGGCAAGGTCGTGGGAATTTTTACGGGCATAGGGCCTCCGAGTAAACAGGTAGACAAGTAAACAAGCAGACCGGAATAGACCATGCCTACGTGTCTACCTGTTTACCAATATACGGGCGCTACGCGCCCAGCGCCTGCTCCAAATCCCAGAGGATATCTTCAATATCCTCCAGACCAATGGACAGACGTATGAAATCAGGGCTGACACCTGCAGCCTTTTGTTCTTCATCCGAGAGTTGTGAGTGGGTGGTGCTGGCAGGATGGATGGCAAGCGATTTCGCATCGCCAAAGTTTGCAACGTGGCTGAATAGTTTCAGGCTGTCAATAAATTTGGCGCCTGCTTCCCGTCCGCCTTTGACGCCAAAGCCCAGCACCGCGCTTGGACCTTTTGGTAAATATTTTTGGGCGCGCGCATAATCAGGATGATTCGGTAAACCCGAATAGATGACCCAGCTCACATGGGGATGATCGGACAAAAATTCAGCTACCATTTGTGCATTTTTCACATGCCGATCCATCCGCAGTGATAATGTTTCCAAACCTTGAATGAACATCCATGAATTGAACGGTGATTGACAGGTTCCCAGATCGCGCAAAATCCCAGCCCGCGCTTTTGATATGAACGCCAGTGGACCAAAATCTTCGGCATAGACCACGTCGTGATAGGAAGGGTCAGGCGTGTTGAAGTTTTTATGGCGCTGGCTTTTTGCCCAGTTGAATTTTCCGCTATCCACGATCACACCGCCCAGAGAGGTGCCATGCCCACCAATATATTTTGAGGTAGAGTGGGTGATGATATGGGCGCCCCATTCAAACGGACGACAAAGATAGGGTGTGGCCGCTGTGTTATCGATCATCAATGGGATGTGGAATTCCTCTGAGATCTTGGCCACTTCTTCAAATGGGAAGATGTTTGCAAAGGGATTGCTGATCGTCTCACCGAAAAGAAGTTTTGTATTCGGTTGAATCGCGTGGCGGAAGTTCTCAGGGTCGGAAGGATCTACCAAGGTCACACTGATTCCCAAACGTGGGAAGGTATATTTGAACTGGCTGACGGTTCCACCGTAGAGGGTTGACGAAGATACAATATGATCACCTGCTTCGCAGATCGCGAAAATCGCTGTCGTCTGCGCGGCGTGCCCCGAACTCGTTTCCACGGCGCCGACTCCGCCTTCGAGATCAGCCACGCGCTTTTCAAGAACATTCGATGTTGGATTGCCAATGCGCGTGTAAATATTGCCCGCTTCTTGCAATGCAAACAAACGCGCGGCACGCTCCGTGCTCTGCAGATCATACGCGGTGGTCTGGTAGATCGGTACCGCGCGGCTGCCCGTCGTTATTTCCGGATCATAGCCCGCATGCAATTGCCGGGTTGAAAAACCAAATTGACGTTCTGTTGTAAGCATAGGACTCTCCTTGATTTTGATTTACCCGCCCATCAGAAGAGATATATAAAATAATACCTCTTCTGAAAGTACAAGAAGAGGCACATACGAGACCATCCTCTCATCTTCCAGATACGAATGACAGGTGTCATTCTTCCTTGCCGAAATTGGCACCGTGCTAGCTTTAGCTAATCGGTTGCCGAGGTTTCAAAGGGTCGGTCCCTCCACCTCTCTGGATAAGAGCGAGTATTTGATTGTTAGCAACGGTTTATATCACAAAAGATTTTCGTTGACAAGCAACTCTGCGTTATAGATAGACGCTCCTGCGGCACCGCGGATGGTATTGTGGGATAAGACAACAAACTTAAGATCAAGGATAGGATCGCGGCGTACGCGTCCGACGACGGTCGTCATGCCTTTTCCTGTTAATCGGTCGAGCCTTGGCTGAGGGCGATCCGATTCGTTTCGGACCTCGATCACAGGTCGGGGTGCCGAAGGAAGTTCCCCCGCGGATGGGTGAGCAGTGAAATCGCGCAATGCCTGAATAGCAATTTCAGGCTCAACAGCATTTTCCAACCCTACACTTGCACATACGGTATGCCCATCGATGACCGCCACGCGATTCGTGTGGACACTGAACGTTATCTCCGCGAGATTGATTTTGCCATCATTCAATTTCCCCAGCATCTTGCGCGGCTCCCATTCCACTTTTTCCTCTTCCCCACCGTTGGCAACATTGGGAATGATATTATCCATGATATCCAGCGAGGGGACACCCGGATAGCCTGCCCCCGATAACGCCTGCAGCGAGACAGCAAACACTTTCTTCACACCGAACGCCTCATCGAGCGCCTTTAGCGCAATCGTGAGACCCGTGCTCGTGCAGTTGGGATTCGTGACGATACAACCGCTCCAGCCTTTGTTCCGGCGCTGATGTTTGACCAATCGAATATGGTCGGCGTTGATCTCGGGTAGGAGTAATGGAACATCCTCACCGCGCCGATAGGATGACGCATTTGAACAGACTGCCGCGCCTGCTTTTGCAAACTGCGGCTCTAATTCATTGGCAATTTCGGTGTGTAAGGCGGAGAAAACAATTTTTGCATCGACACAATCCGTTGAGGCGGGAACGACGATCATGTCTCGCGCATATTCGGGCATTGGGTCATCCAACACCCAGCGCGCGGCTTGCGAATATTTTTGTCCGACCGAGCGATCCGACGCTGCCAGTGCAACCACCCTGAACCAGGGATGATGATCCAACAGCGAAATAAATCGCTGACCGACAGAACCTGTCGCGCCCAGAACTGCTACGGGAATTTGAGATGATGACATAATAATTTCTCCTTTGGTTTATATACCGCTGGTTGAGTAGGGCGAGTGTTCTTCTCGCCTGTATCGAAACCAGCAATGAGAAGTGAAAATTAAAATTGAGATTGACATGCAATTGGTGGTTTCGATACGCCCTTCGCAAAAACGCTCAGGGCTACTCAACCACCGGGGGTTCATTGAACAATTAACTGATGCAATGCCCTGACAGCATTCTCCGTATCCAGCGTATCTACTACCAAACTAATGGATACTTCCGAAGAGCCCTGTGCAATGGCAAGGACATTAACGCCGTTATTGCTGAGTTGACTAAAGACTTTGCCAGCTACGCCAATCGTATGGCGCATCCCCGCGCCGACAACGGTCACGATCGAAACATCTTCCGTGGACCAGACGCGATCAATGTCTTCGTCCTCAATTTCGTGTACAAATGCTTTTTCAAGGGCATTAAGCACAGAGGCAGCTGTTTCTGCCGGCACCGCAAAACAAATGGATTGCTCCGAGGATGCTTGTGTAATCAGCGGAACACTCGTACCCGTCGAAGCCACCGCGCCGAATGCACGGGCTGCCACGCCCGGAACGCCAAGCATCCCGCGTCCTTCAATGGTCACCAGCCTTTGCTTGCGGATGGCGGTCACAGCTTTGATGACTTTCCCGTTTACGGGATTGACGGGTTTGCCATTGCTTTTTGAATTTGCAATCAAACGCGTTCCGGGATGTGACGGATTGAATGTGTTGCAAATGCGGAGTCCGATGCCAGCTTCCACAATGGGACGGATCGTCTTCGGATGCAAAACTTTCGCGCCATAATAGGCGAGTTCTGCAATCTCGCCGTAGCTGATCTCAGGCAACGTCTGTGCCTCGCGTGCGATGCGTGGATCCGTGGTCATCACGCCATCCACATCCGTCCAGATCCACACATCATTGGCGGGCAGCACCGAACCAATAATTGCTGCGGTGTAATCACTCCCGCCGCGACCCAATGTCGTAACAACACCTTCAGGCGTTGCGCCGATGAAACCTGTTGTGATGGGAATAATTCCTGAATCCAACAATGGATTCAAATAAGCTCTCGTCTTTTCGGTCGTGACCTTGAAATCAGGGTGTGCATTTTGAAAATGGGAATTAGTGACGATAAATTCGGTCGATTCAATCGCTCTTGCTTTGATTCCCCCATCATTGACAATCGCTCCCAGCAAACGGACGTTCATTCTTTCCCCCAGGGATGCCACCGCATCCAACGCGCGCGGACTGGCTTCGCCGAGTACGGCAATTGCTCTGCATAAATCAACGAGCAACTGGATTAAGCAATTAATTTCTCCCTTTGTCGCTTCACGTAGATTATCATCTTTGATAAGTATATCCGCGGCAGCGAAGTGTTTTTCTCTCAGCAAAGATTCAACATCTGAAATTGAATTATTATTTCCCTGCGCAGCAAGTGAAGCGGACCCCAACAATAAATCAGTCACGCCAGACATCGCAGAAGTCACGACCACGAGGTGGCTCCAATCCTTTTTTGCATTCCGTATAATTTGCGTCGCGTGGATGAGGGCGTCGACAGATCCAACAGACGTTCCTCCAAATTTCATGACCAACGTTTGCTTTGACATATCGTTCTCCTTTTGGTTAAGACCTGACGGGTCTCCATGAAAATGTGATCGTTTTGGACCTAGGTCCTCGCGAAAACCACCGATGAGAATGAATGGCGCGTATCAGACCCGTCAGGTCTATTTGTTCAGATAAACAAAAGCGCCTCACGTTTCCGTGAGGCGTTATGTGTTTTTAGATAACCTACGTTTCGGTTATTTCTGTCCAATCACAAAACCCTCACGGGAAAACCCGGAGGTAGTGGTCATGGACATAGTACCGAAACCGTGCTTACACATATTGGGTGAAATTCTATGCCAGGGAGACAAATGCGTCAAGGGAAAACATGTATGAAAATTTTTCTTATAGGAAATACAAATAATAACCGAATCGGCAAATTGGCTCTTGACTTATTTCCGATTAAGCCTATAATCGGGCGAAATACCTGAAGACAGAATGAATTCAATCATCAGCCTCTCTCTTATTGTCATCCTTCTTGTCGTCCTTATTATTAAGGATCAATTTTCGGTTAGGATGGCAAAGGTGAGAGTGAAGAAATAACACACCTGAGTAAGAGCAAAGAGCCGCCCTAACC
>DASWEH010000420.1:0-3158 GCA_036394895.1 Anaerolineales bacterium | reverse complement strand
TTTCCCGTTCGGGGACAGGATCACCTCATACGAAGAATATTTCCAATCGCGGAAGTCTTTCACCTCAGTCAAAGGATAGGGCTCGAACCAGTTCAAATCCGAGCCGCAGAGCTCATGGCACCGTGAGCAGTCAACGCTTTGAGAGGATAATTCTGGAAACAGAGAAACTACTTTCATTGTTTGCGTGAGTTGCGATATGATTGAGTGAAATCGGGTTCAAGGACCCCTGCCTTTCAACGACGCAGTTCCAGCGCGACGGTCGACCCTCAATCGCTTGGGTTAAAGTTGAAACCGAATGTTTATGGACCAAATGAATTCTGCCCCCACGATTTTTATTGTCTCCGGTGGTGTTGGCGCAAGCGGTGAACGGTTGGTTCACACGTTATTAGCTCAATTCCCTGAGGAGGCAGTCCGGGTCACCACCGTCGGAAATGTGCGCCATCCGGAACAGATCACAGAGGTGTTATCCCAGGCTCAGAAAATGGACGCTCTGGTTGTTTATACTCTGGTAGATCCTGCGCTGCATGATCATCTTCTACGTGAATCTCAGAGACTACAAATCCAGGCCATTGACCTGATGGGCCCGCTGATGGAGTGGGTTACAGCGAAGGTAGGGAGGGCGCCCAAAGGCCAGGCGGGGCTTTATCGCCAGCTCCATTCGGAGTATTTTGAACGAGTAGCGGCCATCGATTTTACACTGGACCATAATGACGGTAAAAATCCGGACGGCTGGCCGCGAGCGGACGTGGTACTGGTAGGTGTGTCACGAGTGGGAAAGACGCCCCTCAGCCTATATTTAGCTGTTCTGGGTTGGAAAGTTGCCAATGTGCCCCTGGTCCCCGAAATTCCCCTCCCGAAAAACCTCTTTTCGCTCGACCCTCGGCGTGTGATTGGACTCACGGTCGAGCCTACGCAGCTGTTGGAATATCGCAGCCGCCGTCAAAAGGGATTGGGCGCGCCGGGCCCCTCCCCATATGCCGACCCTCAGGCGATCTATGAAGAAGTGGAGGAGGCCTTGAAAGTTTTTCGTAAGGGCAGGTTCAAAATCATCGATATGACCGATAAAACCATCGAACAGGCTGCCGATGAGATCATCCGCCACCTTTCATCGTCACGGCAGCGTTTGTGATTACGCATTAAAGCTGTCACAGCTTTAACTGGATGGACAAAGAAAAGCTTTTACAGCCACCTTACTTTAACACAGCCCTCAAATTTTTGAGGGCTGTGCCGCGACGCGTGTGATGGAGGGCTACATAGTGCCGCACGCATGTCAGATATGCGTTACTTTACTTTATGTTTGAATTTTAGCCTGCAAATCCTTGTGAATGGTAAACCAGTTGTAAAGTCCCTGCGCCAGATTTGGATTTATACTGCCGAATGAAACCCGCGGGGTCAGCAAAGACATCCTGTCAGGGGAACACCACGATCGCCTGGCGGCGCAGGAAACCACACTTGGAAAACGAAAAGCAAAGCATATACAGAGGATATAGGAAGGATATAGGGACCTTATACGCACCCTTTGACAGTCCTTGGCCAGTCCTTGACCAATTCCGAACCAATGAAGAGCACACAGCAGCCAGAACGGAGAAACCATGACGCGAGTAATCCTCAATGGAACGATCAAAGGGCTACGCGGCAAGATCGGAAACATGATCTTCCGCCAGTTGCCCGACGGCACCACGGTAGTAACCTCAGCGCAGCCGAAGAAGAACAGCAGGCAGAAGAAACGGGCCAAGCTGAAGCGCAGCCCGCGCCAACAGGCACATAACGACCGCTTTGAAGAGGCGTCTGCCTATGCCAAGTGGGCACAAACCCAACCGATCTATGCAGAGCTTGCCGCAGCCGCGCCGATGAAGACCGCCTTTGAGCGTAACTGTGTAAGGTGAGTTATTAATGAGACAAGCGGCAATTTACAACTGCGGGGCGAAATTTATACCCGTATACTAGATATATACCCTGCCGGACAGATTATTGTCAAACTGTAATTTCCCAAAACAAGTACAATTTGCATAAATGGTTAACCCGCCTGAAATTTCAGCAGAGTCGTCCCACGCCTACAGATATCCGGAAACAAAAAGAGCGCAGTCGCTAGCTTGCACAAAGTATACGGTCTTGAGTGAGGCGAGATCCACCAGCATAGCGTTTCCTATTGCTATTCAAGGTGATTAGATAAACCATGGCGATCTTCAGACCCATGCCGGTCAATTCGGCACTGGATATTCCACTCTATCAACAGGTTTATGCTCGTCTGCGAGCGTCAATTCTCTCGGGAGGCTTGAAAGGTGGTATGAAACTACCCTCGACGCGCACACTGGCAAATGAACTCAATGTTTCGCGCAACACCATCCTCAATGCTTACCAGCAACTGATGGCAGAAGGCTATCTTGATAGTGTGGCAGGTAGTGGAACTTTCGTTGCACGGATTTTACCTGACCACTTGTTAACGCCACCTGGACAGAAGGATCCCACTGATAAGCAGCCAACAGAGCCGCGACAGCCACTATTTTCGGACAACGCTAAGCTGCAACTGGCAACTCCCCAATTGTCCAGGGTGATGCCATCGCCGGCCGGTGCGTCACCACGCCCATTTCGTTTTGGTGTGCCGGCCCTGCAAGCCTTCCCATACAAACTCTGGTCACGGCTTGTCGTCCGTAGAGCAAGAAGCATGCCTCTCAGCGCGTTTACGTACCAGGATTTGGCAGGTTATGGCCGGCTCCGTGAAGCGATTGCCGCACATGTCACGGTTGCCCGTGGCGTTCAGTGTACACCGGACCAAATCATCATCCTGCCTGGTGCTCAAGGAGGGCTGGATCTTGCGGCGCGAATGCTAATCAATAGTGGTGATCCTGTTTGGATGGAAGACCCGGGCTATCTTCAAGCACGCGGTGCCTTCCTCGGCGCGGGCGCAGAAATTATTTCGGTTCCCGTTGATAAAGATGGTCTGGTAGTGAATGAAGGCATAGCACGCGCGTCGCAGGCCCGGCTCGCGTATGTCACGCCTTCGCATCAATTTCCTTTGGGCGTGACGATGAGTTTGCCGCGGCGGTTAGCGCTGCTGGATTGGGCCAAGCGCGCTAACGCATACATTCTCGAAGATGATTATGACAGCGAATATCGCTTTGCCAGACGTCCGTTGCCGGCCCTACAGGGGCTAGATG
>DASWEH010000419.1:0-6525 GCA_036394895.1 Anaerolineales bacterium | reverse complement strand
TGGGTCTGGCTCGTAGAGCCGTATCCCCACTAAACTCATTCCGTTCCGCGCTGGCGCAATGGCGCCACGCGTGGGAGAACGGCAAATAGTAGGAGAAATCATGGCTGTAATCCCTATGAAAGCCCTGCTTGAAAGCGGCGTGCACTTCGGACACCGTACCAACAAGTGGGACCCCCGTATGAAACCGTACATCTTCACAGAGCGTAACGGTATTCATATTATTGATCTGCAACAGACATCCAAGATGTTGAACCACGCCTACAACGTGATCCGCGATACGGTTAGCAATGGCGGGACCGTTCTGTTTGTTGGCACCAAGCGCCAGGCGCAGGAAACGGTGGCTGAGGAAGCCACTCGTTGTGGCATGCCTTATGTCACGGAACGCTGGATGGGCGGTATGCTCACCAACTGGTCCACAATGCACGCTCGTATCGAGCAATTGGAACGTCTGGAGAAGATGCGCGATAACAACGAACTCGATCGCTTGACCAAGAAGGAAGGTTTATTGATTGGTCGTGAGATCACGCGCCTGACAACCCGCCTTTCGGGCACACGTGCCATGAAACGCCGCCCTGACCTGCTCTTCATCATAGATGTCGGTCGTGAAGAAGCTGCTGTGCACGAAGCGAATTTGCTCAATATTCCCATCGTTGCGATGGTGGATACGAATTGTAATCCGCAGGAAATTGATTATGTCATTCCTGCCAACGATGATGCCATCCGCGCCATTAAGTTGCTGGTTGCCAAAGTGGCCGATGCTGTCCTGGAAGGCAAAGCCATGCGCAAGGAAGAGGAAGGCGAGGAAAAACCTGCAGAGGAAACACGCGCCAGAACTGAAAAATCCGCGCGCCGGGCTCCGAAGGTGGTAGATGTTGATGAGGAAGTGGAAGATAAGGCTCTCCTCGGCGAAGCAACACTGGCAAAGATGAGCGCCGCTCGTGAAGATGTGGCAGAGACACCCGCTGTGGCTGAAAAAACAGAGCAAGAAACACCCGCGGCACCTGAAGAATCAGGCGCAAAAGACGCTGAGTAATTGATTGAAGCAAACAAGGAACCTAGAGATGGAAATCACGACGGAAATGATTAAAGAGTTGCGTTCTGCCACGGGCGCAGGAATTTTGGACTGTCGCAAGGCGCTTACCGAAGCGGATGGCGATTTTCAAAAAGCAGTGGATTGGCTGCGTGAAAAAGGCATGGCAACAGCTGCCAAGCGCGCCGACCGCGAAGCCTCCCAGGGCGTCATCGAATTATATTCGCACGGTGGTGGCCGCGTGGGTGTTATAGTGGAAGTCAACTGCGAGACGGATTTCGTAGCCCGCTCGGATAAATTCCGTGAGCTGGCTCATGAGCTTGCACTGCAAATTGCCGCCTCCGCGCCGCGCTATCTCAAAGTGGAAGATATTCCTGCAGATGTGTTGGAGCATGAATTGGAAATCGCCCGCGCCCGTGCTAAGGAAGAAGGCAAACCCGAAAATGTTACTGAGAGGATCATGCAGGGACGCCTCGAAAAATTCAAGGATGAAGTTGTCCTTTCACGACAGATGTACATTCGCGACGAGTCGATCACCGTGGAAAAGTTGATCCTTCAAACTGTTGCTGCTATTGGTGAGAATGTGATTGTGCGCCGTTTCCAGAGATGGGAACTCGGCGAGAGCTTGAACAACTAAATCGAAATGACCAACCAAAAGGTTGGTCATTTTTCTAGCCCAGCCCCCCGTTGTCCCTCTCCTCCCGCGCCTCGCGGGATGAGGAGGATGCCCGAAGGGTGGGTGGGGTCTAAAGGAGTCTTATGAGTGATATTAAATACAAGCGCATTCTTCTCAAGCTCAGCGGGGAAGCCTTAGCAAGCAAATCAGGTTTTGGCATCGATGTACACGAGGCGGAAGCTATCGCAATCAGGGTTAAGGAAGTTTATGACATGGGCGTCGAAGTTGCCCTGGTGATCGGCGCAGGCAACCTGTGGCGCGGCAGGCAGGGATTGGAACGCGGCATGGATCGCGCCACTGCGGATTACATGGGTATGCTCGGCACGATGATGAATTCAATGGTGCTGATGGATGCTCTGGAACGCATAGGTGTCTATACTCGTGTCATGTCTGCAGTCGAGATGCGCGCTGTGGCTGAACCCTACATCCGACGCCGTGCGATTCGCCACCTCGAAAAAGGACGCGTTGTCATCTTTGGTGCAGGGACTGGGAATCCGTACTTTTCAACGGATACGGCGGCCGCCCTGCGCGCGATGGAAACTGGCGCAGAGGTGGTGATCAAAGCCACGAAAGTGGATGGCATCTATGACTCTGACCCGCAAAAGAATCCGGATGCAAAGAAATTCCAGGAAATGACCCATCTGGAATTTCTGAGCCGCCGGATTGCCGTCATGGATAGCACGGCGGTCACGCTATGTATGGAAAATAACCTGCCGATCCTCGTCCTTAATCTGTGGGATCCTCATGCACTGGTGGCAGCCCTAAAAGGGGAAGTGGTTGGCACGCTGGTCCACGATTGAGACTCAGTTACTTTTGTAGGATTGCTTGGAGAGCCTCGGTCAACCATGACTGATCGAAAGCCATTTGACCTTGATTCATATATTGAGAGGATTCAAAGCAATCCCTGCTTTATCTGTGAAATGATCGCCGGTCGTTTGAACGGTAATCATATTATTCAACAGAACGATGAGTTCATCATATTCTTGAACAAATATCCGACTCTTTATGGCTATACATTGGTTGCTCCGATCAAGCATAAAGAGCAGGTCACCGGTGATTTTAGCCTCGATGAATATCTTGCCCTTCAACGCACAATCTATCGAACGGCGCAAGCCGTCCGCAAAAGTGTCAATGCGGAGCGGATTTATGTCCTGTCGCTGGGTAGTCAACGGGGAAACCGCCATGTTCATTGGCATATCGCTCCTTTACCTTTTGGTGTGCCATTCAAGGAACAGCAAATTGAGGCTCTAAACATTGAAAATGGGATCCTGGATATACCCGACGATGAAATGGAGAAACTGGCAAGACAGATACAGGAAAACATGGGTTGGATGGAGTAAATCGAACTTCAGCAGCCCAAATAGAGACTTGGAACAGTAGAGATGGTTGATCTCTCTTTGAGAGTCTCTCGTTTTTCTTCAATCCCTCTCATAAATCTCCCTGCATGTAGCGTTTTTTAGTATTTTGGTGTATCCTTAACATTAAGACGACAGTGCCGCACGCATGTTTGACATGCGTTCCTAAACTGGAAATTTGAATTCTGGTTTGCAAATTTTCCAAGTTAAGAATGATTTCGACAAGCGGCCATTCAGCACTCCAGGAGGATGTGGTGATTAAAGATCTTCTCAACGATGCCGAATCTCGTATGCGAAGCGCTATTCAAGTCCTTCACGATGACCTTGCTGCAATTCGTACCGGACGGGCTAACCCAAGTCTTGTGGAAAAACTGTCAATCGAATATTATGGGACACCCACACCGCTCATGCAACTGGCTTCGATCAGTGTTCCTGAACCGCGTACGTTGACGATCAAACCGTTTGACGGGACAACGCTCAAAGCGATTGAAAAAGCGATCCAGACGTCAGAGCTTGGTTTGAATCCCAATAACGATGGCAAGGTGATTCACCTCAACCTGCCTCCGCTAACGGAAGAGCGCAGGCGTGACCTCGTCAAGCATGTGAACCATCGATTGGAGGAAGCGCGGATTGCCATTCGTAATATCCGTCGCGACTCTCATAACGATATGCGAGATTTCGAAAAGGAAAAATTGATCTCTGAGGATGAACTCGAACGCGGCGAAGTGGAGCTGCAAAAACTAACTGATCGCTTTATCGAAGACGTTGCCGAACACGGCAAGAAAAAAGAAACTGAAATTATGGAAGTGTAGCCATGTCGTTGCGAGAGAGTGGCGTCTTTGGCGCCACGACCGAAGCAATCTCCTCACGAGATGAGGGTGTTTTGCCCTTATTAGGGCTTGCAACGACAGATAATTGATTATGCCAAATACCCCTCACAAGATTCCTGCCGATAAACTTCCCCGCCACGTTGCCATGATCATGGATGGCAATGGGCGTTGGGCACTTTCACGCGGATTGCCGCGCCTGGCCGGTCACAAAGCCGGGACGGAGAATCTGCGCCGTGTGATCCGTGCCACGGCTGAATTCGGCGTAAAGTATCTGACCATCTATGCTTTCTCCACCGAGAATTGGGGGCGCCCCCCGGAGGAAGTGAAAGGCCTTATGTACATCCTTGAGGATGTCATCGATCGGGAGTTGAAGGAATTGCACGGAGAGGGCGTGCAACTGCGTCATATTGGGCGCTTGGAACGCCTGGCTCCTACTCTCCAGGAAAAAGTGCTGGAAGCCATTGAATTGACCAAAAACAATGATCGCCTGACGTTAAATGTCGCGTTCAATTATGGGGGACGTGATGAGATCGTCAACGCGATCCAAAATATTATGAAAGACGGTATTGCCCCGGAAGATGTGACGGATGAACTCGTCAGCCGTTATCTTTACACCGCGGGCGTGCCTGACCCAGACCTCATTATTCGTACTTCGGGAGAACTACGTGTGAGCAATTTCCTTATCTGGCAAGCTGCATATTCGGAATGGTATGTCACGCCTACTTATTGGCCCGACTTCGACAAGGAAGAATATCGCCGCGCCCTGGAAATCTTTGCTCAACGTGACCGCCGCTATGGCAAAGTCTCGTCGAACGAATATGAGGCCAGCAATGCTTAGACGCACACTGACGGCGCTTGCCTTAGGCGCTGTTGCTCTGCCGGCCATTATTTATGGAGGCTGGTTTTATTTCCTGCTGATTGGAGTTTTTCTGGTGGGGGGTGCATGGGAATATGTCCGCATGTATCGAGCGGTTCAGGTGGAACCCAATGAGATTGTCACGATTGGAGGCGTGCTGGTGATTGCCACAGCGCGCTTCTTTTTTAAAGAAGCAGCCACCCCATTGTTTGTGCTGTTTGTCCTCCTCGCTATGACTGTCCATCTGATCGCCTTTGAACGCGGCCGCGACCATGCTGGGCTTGATTTTGCCGTGACCGTGACAGGCATCGTATACCTCGGCTGGCTTGGATCATACCTGCTTGATCTGCGTCAATTCTCTCAGGGAGCCTGGTGGTGGATGATCGTTTTGCCCTGTGTTTGGGGTGGCGATACGGGTGCCTTTTCGATCGGCGCTGCCTATGGAAAGCATAAAATGACACCGCGCCTCAGCCCCAAAAAAAGCTGGGAGGGATATTTTGCCGGACTGTTTACAGCGGTCCTTGTAGGAGCGTTTTTTTCTTATGCGTTTTCCTCGTTGGGGCATCAGCCTCTGGGCGGGTTGATCACGCCTTTGCAAGGAGCGTTGCTGGGTTTGGTGATCGGCACGCTGACGCCTCTGGGCGACCTCGGTGAAAGTATGCTCAAACGTCAGGGTGGACTGAAGGACTCCGGTAATCTTCTTCCAGGTCATGGAGGATTTCTCGACCGTATCGATTCGTGGATCTGGGCCGCAGCGCTCGGCTATTTTTTCATCCGTTTTTTCATCCTATAAAGATCTAAGGAGGTCTTATGGAATCTGGTAGCAAAGATCCTACTCGAAACCTTGCGCTGGAACTGGCACGCGTGACCGAAGCTGCCGCGCTGGCAGCCGGTCGCTTTATGGGACGCGGCGACAAGGAAGCGGCAGATGGCGCGGCGGTCAACGCGATGCGGATCGTCCTCCAAACGGTGGATATGAACGGGATCATCATTATCGGCGAAGGGGAAAAGGATAATGCTCCGATGTTGTACAACGGCGAAAATGTGGGGAATGGCTTCCCTCCAGACGTGGATGTGGCTGTGGACCCCATCGATGGGACGCGCCCCTTGGCGTTTGGACGCTCGAACTCTCTTGCGACTGTTGCCATTGCGCCGCGCGGCACGATGTTTGACCCGGGTCCGTTTGTTTACATGAACAAACTCGCGGTAGGACCCGAAGCCAAAGGCTCCATCAATATTGAAAAATCGATCACCGAGAATCTCAAAGCCATTGCCAAAGCCACGCATAAGGATGTGGAGGACCTGACGACCATTGTCCTGGACCGGGATCGTCACAAGGATATCATTGCCGAGATACGCCGGGCGGGGGCACGCATTCGGCAGATCCCGGATGGGGATGTGGCTGCAGCGTTGATGACTGCCTGGCCCGATTCGGGCGTGGACGTTTTGATCGGTGTGGGTGGCACGCCTGAAGGTGTGATCGCGGCTTGTGCCTTGCGCGCCATGGGCGGAGAGATCCAGGGCAAGCTCTATGCGCGTGACGAAGACGAACTGCACCGTGGACGTGAAGCCGGATATGACTTCGACAAGATCCTCACCATGGACGATTTGGTCTCTTCGGAAGATGTGTTCTTCGCCGCGACCGGTATCACAGATGGGGAGTTGCTCAAAGGTGTGCGTTACTTTGGTGATGGCGCCAGTACGGACTCATTAGTTGTGCGCGGCCTCACCGGCACCGTGCGTCAGATTTCAGCCACTCATCGCCTTGATAAACTAGA
>DASWEH010000418.1:0-4962 GCA_036394895.1 Anaerolineales bacterium | reverse complement strand
AACGACCGGTTGGGTTGGCGGTGATACTCCGGCAGATGGTTTTGTTTATCTTTACAAAACAACCAATAGCGGCGTGACATGGTCACAACAACCTCTAGCTCTACCTGCAGGATATGAATCCGCTGAAACTACCACCACAGCACCCACCTTCTTTGGTTTGAATGATGCTATCCTGCCAGTTCGAATGATTACCAGTACAGGCACAGTCTTATTCATTTACATCAGCCACAACGGCGGTACAACCTGGACGCGCTCATCTGATTCTCTCCACCAGGGTAGCCACCTTGACTTCATTTCTGCCAACAATGGGTTCGCCTGGGATCCAACTGGATTGTTCCACTTCACGAGTAATGCCGGGGGAAGTTGGAGTAACATCACGCCAAACGTTAACTTCGGCGACAGTATCCGCGATATGGATTTTGTTTCAACCACGACGGGTTGGGTGCTTGATACCGATACGAACGGGAACTCGGCACTCTATCGCACAACAGATGGTGGTGCCACATGGACTTTGCTCTTCGGCAGTGTACCAGCTAATACACCGGTGCCACCTCCAACCGCTACGCCAGTTCCATCTCCTGTCGAATTTGCGCAAACAATCATCAATGCATTGAACGCGCGAAACTTTGACGCAGTGAAAGCTTCGATGGACCAATTGTTTTCGTTTGCCTACTGGCAATCACAAGGAACATCCTATACGCCTGATCTCGCCATCGAGGGCTTGCGGGGCAACCTCAGCACGAGCACGCCTCTTGTTTCAGATGCAAACAAGGATTTGACTGCCCTGCTGGGCGGGTCGAATCCATATTCGATCATGGGGCTTGACCCCGCCAAATCTCAGGCATTATTTGTCTCCGGCTGGGGCTCAGATGGCAAGAGCGAAGCTATCCTATACGTTACGCGTCGAGCAGATGGCAGCCTATACTTCCACAGCGTCTTGATCGCACCAGGAGGGTTCGCTAGGTTTGCAACCAGTACTCCTGCTCCACTACAAGGTCCTTATGCCGTAATACGTGTCGCGGCGAATGACGTGCTGAACATCCGCTCGGGTGCGGGAGCAAGCCAACCTGTCGTCGGATCGTTCGCTCCAGACGCGGTAAACGTAATGAGAACCGGTCCCACCGCCAACGCAGATAATGCCACTTGGGTGGAAGTCCAGAATCCAAATGGCGGGACGGGCTGGGTCAATTCCTATTATTTGACTGAGTATGTCTCACACGACGCCTTCTGTGCGGACACACGCATTACGGTGTTGATTGAACAGTTAAAGGGAAGCATGAATCAATCCAACGGAGATATGTTTGCCACGCTGGTCAGTCCAACGCACGGAGTTAATGTACGCTTGTGGGCATATTCATCTGAGGTCAACTTCAACACAAGCAACGCGCAGACGATCTTTACAAGCACAGATTCATACAACTGGGGCGGAGGACCAAGCGGCATACCGGATGTCGGTTCGTTCAAAGACATCATCCAACCGAAGCTACTGGAAGTGTTGAACGCGCCGAATATGGAAACCTATTGCGATAACTTGACAAATGTGTTTCCTCTTTCAACGCCCTGGCCCTACACCAACATTCACTACTACAATCTTTACAAGCCTTCTACAACACAGGCTGACTTGAACTTCCGCACATGGCTAATAGGTTTCGAGTACATCAATGGACAGCCTTATCTATATAGCATGGTCACGATTGTTTGGGAACCATAACCAAAAGAAATGTCACTCTGAAGGAGCGTAGCGACTGAAGAGTCTCCCTCTTCTGAAAGAGACCCTCACCTGCATGATTTGCCCAGCAAATCACGTGCGGCGCAAGTGTCGCTACACTCGGGGTGACATAGCTCGAAATCAAAGAGGAGCAGGAAATTCCTACTCCTCTTTTTTCTTATGAGCCTACACCGCGCTGCGGATAAACTTCACCAAATCCGCTTTCATCTTCTTCAATGACGACATGTGAATATACATCATATGCCCTGCTTCGTAATATCCCATACTGATATTCTTCTGCAAACTCTTGTTCAGCCCCAGGTGGTTGAAAGTATATTCTGTTGCGAAGTATGGTGTGCCGAGATCATAATATCCATTGGCAACAAAAACTTTTAGATGCGGATTGTACGTCATCGCCTTGCGCATGGTCTCCGCGACATTGAGATATTGATTTTCAAAAGCCGAATAAGACCATGGCCAAACCTTCTGACTCAAAATTTCATAAGGCAAATCGGATTCAAATTTCAATTCTGCCCGCACAGATTCATAGAAACCCGCCGTGTATGGCCCCACTACGTTCGTAAGCAGCGGATCGTATTCAGCGGCTTCCGTGACACCGAGACGGTCAATCCCCAGGAAGCGACTGTCGAGACGTCCGACCGTACGCCCACTCTCGCGCAAAAGCTCCTTGAAGAAGTGCTGGTCGATAACTCGCAGATTGGTGCGTTCGATGAAATCGGTGGAAAGCCCGGTAAAGCGCGCCAATTCCTGCACAACTTTCAGGCGTTCTTCCACCGGCAACAAATCACCCATCATCAAGGCGGAGGCGTATTCACCTCTGGCAAACTCTTCGGCTTCCTTGAGAAATTTCCGAAGGGATTGACCGACTCCGGCTTTCTTGTGGTACCAAGCCGTCGCGGCATAACCGGGCAGGAATAAAGTAAACGGCAATTCATTGTTTGGGTTGAAAAGGATCGTCGTGAAATCCAATACAGCCGAGATCAGCATCAAACCGTTGAGATACAACCCATGCCGCTCCTGCAAATATCCTGAAAGACCGGCAGCACGCGTGGTTCCGTAACTTTCGCCGATCAGGAATTTCGGCGAAAGCCATCGATTGTAGCGCGTGGTATAGAGGCGAATAAAATCGCCCACCGACTCAATATCCTTGCGAAACTCATGCCAATCTTTTGGCTTTTGTCCATCCACCGCGCGGCTGTAGCCTGTGCTGACGGGATCGATAAAAACGAGGTCCGTTTCATCGAGGAGTGAATACTGGTTATCGGTTAGCTTGAACGGCGGCGGAGGCAACTCACCTTCATCGGTCAACACGACTCGACGCGGACCCAAGACTCCCAAATGCAGCCACACGGATGAGGAACCCGGTCCACCATTGAACGAAAACGTCAGCGGACGTTTTGCCTTCGCGCCATTCCCATCTTTGGTGTAGGCGACAAAGAAAACCTGTGCGCGTGGCTTCTCTCCTTCCGATTCTTTCTCACGATCAGGCGTTTCCTCTTTAAGGATGATCGTTCCCGCTGTGACCGTGTACTTAATTTCCTTACCCCCAATCCGCACCGTATGCTGCGTTACCACAAGGTTATCTTTTGGAATCGGTTTTTCTTCCTTTTTTTCTTCAGATTTCTTATCGTCTTTGTCTGCCATGTTCAGGGTTTCCTATTCCTCGTTATCTTCAGGATGAAGTTCATAATAAATATCCAGGCCCAGATTTAATCCTTGTGCCACGCCCTGTAAAACCAGGAAGTAAAACAATCCGACCGCGGGGGCAAAAAACAAGTTAGCGATCGCGATCGGCCACTGTGACAGTTGGGTGGGCCAGGTCGTTTGTCCCTGAATCATTTCGCTCACATTGCCCACAAAACTGATCAAATAGAAAACCAGGATTGTCCACGAGATGATCTTTGCTATGGAAATGATCCGAAAAATGCCATCTTCATTGGCAAACAAAAGTGAGGTGTTCTTGTCTGTATTCATTGTTCTCCTATAGTGTTTTGATGGTTCTGAAATGGATTATCTGTTTTCAACGAAGGAAAATGGCAATGCAACCACTTTGACTCCGCGATAGCCCGTCATCGTCTCTGCCACGCAAAGGGAATTATAAATCGCTTCCTCTGTCGCCTCGATCGCAGACTGGAATAATGGTGACATTAAATCATTTGGCACTTCGGGGTATGCCCAGACTTTGCTTCGTCGTTCAGGCGTCCTGCGGACTTCCTGCGCTGTTGAGAACGCAATGACATAATCTCCCGAACCGTTGCTCATGGATGCACCCGTCCGAGCTAAGCCTGCCAGTCCGCGTTGGGCGAGGCGTTTAAGATTCCGATCAGATAACGGCGCATCCGTGGCAAGGACGATCATGATCGAGCCGTCCGGCGATGATTCCTCGAGTTCTGCTTTCAGATAATATTGACCGAGCTTTTTACCGACAGGGATGCCATCGATTTGCAGCACGCCGCCGAAATTCGTTTGCACTAGCGCGCCGACCGTAAATCCGCCGAGTTTCTCGGATAGGATGCGTGAACTCGTGCCGATCCCGCCCTTCCATCCGAAGCAGACTGTTCCTGTACCCGCACCAACGCACCCCTCTGCAACCATACCTGAAGAAGCATCCTTAATAGCTTGAATGACGTGCTCCTTCTTAACTGCCATTTTGCGAATATTATTCAAGATACCATCATTCGTTTCGCCCACAACTGGATTCACGCTTCGCACTTCCTCATTGCCTGTTTGTGCAAGTATCCAATCCATGATGGCTTCGGCAGCACGTGGAACCGCTAATGTATTTGTCAACACAATCGGAGTTTCGATTTCGCCCAGTTCCTCCACTTGCGTGGAGCCCATCAGCTTTCCAAATCCATTTCCAACGACAATTCCCGCGGGAACCTTATTCTGAAATAAATTTTCGCTGTGTGGAAGGATTACTGTGACACCCGTTCGAACATCATCCCCTTCGACCAGCGTGACATGACCAACTTTGACACCGCTCACGTCTGCGATGGCATTCCATTTTCCAACAGGAAGAATCCCTGGCAGGAACCCCAATTCACGAACGCGTTTGCGCGGGTTATCCATTATTTGTTTTGATTGACCAATGTATAAATTTCTTTTTTATTCCAGCCGCTTTGTTTTGCAAGTTCAGCAGAAATTTCCTTTGCGGGCTTCTCATTCTTCAATTCATTTTCAATTGCCATTTGCAATTGAGCCTTTGTCCATTTTTGAGTTCCATCCAGCTT
>DASWEH010000417.1:0-5885 GCA_036394895.1 Anaerolineales bacterium | reverse complement strand
ATCATCTCGTTATAAGACACCCAGTAGGGCGCAATGACGATCACCTCATCTTGCGGATTGAGGATCGAGTAGAGAATGTTGAACAGCGATTGTTTCGCCCCATTGGTAATACTCACGTTTTCCGGCGCAACCAGACGGTCGTAATTCTCTTCCGTATAACGGATCACTGCCTTTTTCATAGAGGGTAATCCATCCGGCGGGGTATATTTGACCTCCCCACTGGTCAATTTGGCGGCTGAGGCAAGGACCGCCGAGATAGGCGTCTTATTCTTCGGCTCGCCGATTCCCAGATTGATCACGGCTTCGCCGCGTTCACGCAGGAGGCGCGCTTCTTCGTTCAGCGCGAACGTGGGAGATTCGGCGATCTCGCTGGCTAGTTTGCTTAACTTCATGATTCTCCTTAATAGTAAGACTTCGGAAGTGGCGCCATGGCGCCATAAGTGTGAGGTTTGCGTGAAGCTTCCGAAGGCTGGTAGCAAAAATAAAATCTGGTCAGAGAGTAACTCTGACCAGATATAGTCCTTTAACCGCTCGTAGCGGCGCTGACAATCAAATTGTCAGACCAATTCTTCATAATTTGATTATACTATGGAGAAAGGAGGATATTCGTCATGAATACAGCAAAAAAAGCTAACATAATTGTTGATGACATGATCCTACGACGATAAGAAAGATCAGGATAATTGAACAAACCAGGAAGCGCTTAGCTTCCCAATCTTTTATTTAACGATGGATTTCACTGTCAACAGAAAAATTTACTCACACGCAAATTTACTGGGCTCAGGATCGGTAGCCAATGCCCAGACACGGTCAAAATCCTGCATATAAAGTTTTGCAATATCAGGGTTATCAATGATGATGACGTTCTCGTCGTTGCTCTCTTCCGCATTTGTGGAAAAATTCAGCGATCCGGTTATAACGAAGCGCTCATCTACGACAACGACTTTGTTGTGCATGAAGGCGGAATTCCCATCTCGGCGGACGGGGATGTTTGCACAGAAAAGAGTCTTAAGTTCGGCCGCATCGGTATCGCTGCCAACCTTCTCGAAAACGCCCGCCACGTTTACCCCATTCTTTGCCCGTTTCATCATCGCATCCGCCATCGGAAAATCGGTAAAACTGAAAGCCAGGAAACGAATACTTTTTGCGGCTGAATTAATGACGGGAACGATTGCCTGTTCAATCGCAGGGTCTTCTGAGGTGAAGATTACTTGAATGGGCGCGCCATTGACGACCGTCGATTGCTGTGCCAATTGCGAAGGCGAGCGTGGGCCAAATTGGCCATCCCACATTTCCTGAAATTCAACTTCATAGATCGCCGCTAATTCAGGCGAGTGGATCACAATGGTATTGTTATCCTGTTTAAAGATTCCACTTTGGGTGATATTTGTCGAGCCGGTCCACAGAATATTTCCATCAAAAATCCAGAACTTATTATGCATGAGCGCCGAACGATCATCAGAACGGATTTCAATACCAGCCTGTTGCAGCCTCGCGAATTGACCACGACCAGGATCTTCATCCGCCGCCAGACCGCTCTCATCATCGGTTACCCAGCGTACATCGACGCCGCGCTGTTTCGCCGCGATCAGCGCGTCAGCCACAGGCGTCAGGTCAAACTCAAAGGACGCAATATGGATGCTCGTTTGGGCGGCGTTGATCTTCTCGATCAATCGGCCTTCAATAGAGCCCTGCCAATTTGCCGGGTTATTCACGTTGGCCGGATCGGTAAAATAGACTTCCCACCAGTCAGCGCTGGCATTCGCTGCAGTCGGAGCACCCGGGATAGGCGATAAGCCTGTTGAAACAGCGACTGTGGGCGTGGCAGTCTCTACACCAAAAACCCCACCCGGATCTTTGCCAGTGATCGTGTAATAAATACCGAGCACAAACAGAACGACCAGCACTACCAAAGTAGCTGAGGCATTCTGTTTTGAAACTCCGCGACGTTTCGGCATGATTTCTCCTTAGCCAGTTTCTTCGAGTAATTGTTTTAAGTTTGAGATCAATTGATTCGGAGTCTTCGTTTTATCATCCACCTGATTTAAGACCGCATCCATCTTCTCAGTGGGAGGCAACTGGGCATCCTCGCCGAAGATCATTTTGAAATTTTGTAACAACTTATCACGCAATTGAATACGACTAGCCGCATCCGCATAGTTACCGGCTGCCCAATTCCCAATGGAACGCATAGATTGGCGAATTGCCTTCAAACGCGGAAGGATCGCCAGGTCAGCAGCAAAATCATCAAGGTCCTGTGTTTTGCTTAGAATTGATTTGGCCGTTGCAATTCCCCAATTGAGCATTTCCGTCGCGGCATCCGCATCGAGCATCTGAAGTAAAGACTCATTGCCGGTCATCTCTTCAATGACACGTTCGATGCGATTTCCGAAGCTAGTCATAATCAAAGTATAGCCGATTTATTCTTTCAGCGCGACGAAATGATTCGGGTTCCCTAACGGGATTCGGATGGCGCTCGGATCGATTCGCTTGATCATCCCGAGCAGGACCTCTCCACTCCCCGCCTCGACGTAAGCCTGAATCCCATTCATTTTCATCAGCTGCACCGATTCGGTCCAGCGGACGCGCGATTGCATCTGCGCTTTGATGTCCGCGCGTAGTTCATCGGCTGTGAGCATTGGCTTGGCGTGCACGTTTCCAACGACAGGAATGATTGGCTTTTCGAGGGCACAGGCGTCCACTGCCGCATTCCATTCTGCTTGAATGGATTCCATCAACGGAGAGTGCGCAGCAATGCTTACCTGTAACGCTAAGGCTCGTTTGGCGCCAGCAGCTTTTGCACCCGCTATGGCGCGTTCCAGCGCAAGTTTATGGCCCGAGATCACGACCTGCCCGGGGCAATTATCGTTTGCGACTTGAACAATCTCATCTGCGGTACTTGCCTCTGCACAGACTTTGTCCAACGTAGGAATATCCAGCCCGAGGATGGCAGCCATTCCGCCGGGGTTGAGTTCTCCGGCGCGTTTCATCAATTCACCACGGGTGCGGACCAGTCGAAGTCCGTCGGAAAAAGATAACGCCTCAGAGGCAGTCAGCGCCGACAATTCACCGAGAGAATGTCCAGCGACAGTAGCAGGCCTGAAATCCTGATCTTGAATCACAAACGTCCTCCACGCCGCGATGGAGTGAACGTAAAGCGCCGGCTGCGTATTGATCGTCTCATTGAGTTCATCTGCCGGACCGTTCCACATCAATTGCGAAAGGGTAAAACCAAGAATGGAATCTGCTTCGTCAAACGTTTGCTTAGCAATTGGATAAGTTTCCGCAAGCTCCTTGCCCATGCCCAACGCTTGTGAGCCTTGCCCTGGGAATACGAATGCAGTAGTTTGTGAGTTGAGATTCATAAAGTAATCATCCCTGAGCGGAGTGGCGACTTCCGCCACAAAGTCGAAGGGAAAGTTACCAGTGAACTTACGCTCCCTGGCACTGTGCGGCTTAAGCCGTACCAGGGCACACCTGTCCTGGCGTACGGTGCCAGGGAGTGTCGACTACGCGTCTCGACTTGCACTCGACAGTCCGCTCAGCGCGATAATTTTTGTTTTAAAACACAAACGAGTCGTGTTCGTCACGACCCGTTAGCTGGAGAGCGAAACAGACTTTACTCAGCCTTTTTCTTCTCTTTCTTCACTTCAACAACTTCACGGCCTTCGTAAAATCCGCAATTGGGACAGACGGTATGGGGAAGGCGCATCGAACCGCAGTTGGAGCAAGCAACCAAGTTGGTGGGTTGCAAAGCATCATGGGCGCGGCGATTGTCGCGGCGGCTCTTTGAGTGTTTGCGCTTTGGATGTGGGGGCATTGACTTTCTCCTTAATAATTACGGGCGGACGCACAGCATCCCACCCATTCATTTTTGCTAATCAAGCTGGCAGATTATAGCGGCAGGATAGAGGGGCGTCAAGTATGAGAAATTTTTTATTCGATGAAACAGACAATTAAAATACTTGACGTCAGAGTGAGGGGGGCACCCTGACGTCAAGCAGGCACATTATAGTATGGAATACTTGCCTGTCAAGTCTTTTTTCTCAAACAAAACATTGCATTTACATTACTTTTTTATCGTAACGAACGCGACAATCATGTTGACCGCAAAGGGCACGCGTCTAAAATCAGCTCATAACAACACAATTGACTCAACGTCTTAAACGACAAAGGAGAGGAACGCCATGGAAATGAACCGGCGACCAGCCATTGATGGAAAAGTCGTGATTGTCACAGGGGCTTCCTCAGGGATTGGAGAATCGACCGCGTGCGAATTTGCTCAGGCAGGTGCAATTACCATATTGGCTGCCCGACGAGTAGAAAGACTCAAACGGTTGGAGAACGAGATAAGAGAAATCGGCGGTACAGCTTTAGCCGTTCCAACTGATCTGACGGACCTCGATCAAATTACGAACCTCGTCAAGACAACTCTCTCGAGATTCGGTCGCATCGACATCCTCGCAAACATTGCAGGTTGGGGACTCTATGATTGGTACGAGGAGCTATCTCCCAGTGAACTGCGCCAACACTACGAAGTGAACGTAATTGGCTTGGCAGAATTGACTCGCCAAGTGATCCCAACGATGAAGAACCAGCGCTCTGGTTTTATCCTGAATATGAGCTCTTATGTCAGTCGTATTTCGGTGCCGCCGCTAACAGTTTATGCGAGTACAAAGTACGCGATCGAAGGTCTCACGGATGGATTGCGTCGCTCCTTGGCTCCTTGGGGGATCACAGTAATTCGCATTCACCCCAGTTCTGTCTCGGGCACAGAATTCAACAAGAATGTCGTCCGTCCGGGCCAGGTCCACTATAGGGCTGCTCCCATTGGTCGGATCAGCCGCGAACGACTTGCACGTCACATCGTGGGATTGATCGAGAAACCGCGTCGTGCCCTGTTCATTAGCCGCCTATACGAAGTACCGGTTTTACTGAACAAGTTGTTCCCTGGAATTGTGGACTGGACCAGTAAGACCTGGGTACGACGCAAACGGAAGAAAGAACTTCCTCAGAAAGAGGAGGTGGCGCCTGTACGTTATTCACGTTCTTTTTCCCTCTGGAAACTGACAGGCGGACTTGTTATGCTTGCGATCGTTGCTCAGTTTTGGAGGAGGAAATTGTGATTTCGCATTTCTTTCCTTAATGGTGAACGATGGAACATTTGGTTGCTCTTGTGCAGGGAACATACTTTTTGTTTCAGGCATCTGGCCCATTCTCAGCATGAATACGTTTCTAAAAATCACAGGTCCAAAAATGGATTTATGGCTGGTGAAAACGGTCGGTATCATTCTGGCTGTCATTGGGGCCGTACTCATCTTTGCTTATGTCAATACAGAGGTAAACTTATCTATTATCCTTTTAGCAATCGGAAGCGCTCTCAGCCTGGCAATTGTGGAATTTATGGCTCTCCGGTACTTGGCGGGGAAAAAGCTCAAACACGAAGGACACCACACTTGCACCCGATTTGCTCACCTCGATTTGCTTAGCAAATCGTGCGTGCCGGCGCATGTGTAGCAAATCGTGCGTTTGGTGCAGTGCAGGTGAGTAGACAAAGGGGAGAAAAGGGCGCGATTCTACGGGCTTTTTGCCTTCGTGACCGTTGTGCACTTGGTGTTAAGAAAGGTTTTCCCGTTAAAAACGGTAGAGCCATGTAGCAAAACGAGTCATTTCTCCAATTTATCTGGACGATGCTGTAATTGAATTGATTCTGATTAGGTGGTGGCTTCTGGATATTTTTATTTTGAGTGCTCCTATTAGGTAAGAAACATTCACTGATAGTAAAATCGGGGGAAGGATATTCTCTCAATGCTTATCATTGATGCACATCTTGATCTGGCATGGAATGCTCTGCAGTGGAATCGAAACATTCAACATTCGGTCTA
>DASWEH010000416.1:0-4887 GCA_036394895.1 Anaerolineales bacterium | reverse complement strand
ACAGGAATAGCTGTGATGTAATCTGCCAAGGATCGCCCTGGTTCTGATGCGTCCATTGGTTGGCTTTGATCCTGGCAGATCGTAGCGATCGGGAATATGCTGACCGATGCCTTGATGAGGACGCTCTTGATCGAAGTAAGCTATGTATTCCCTGACGACCCGCTGTACATGCCTGCCATCATGGAAGAGAATATGATCCAGGCATTCTCTGCGCAAACTGCCGATGAACCTTTCGCAAATCCCATTCGCACGCGGCGCTCGATATGACATCTTGCGTTCCTTGCTACCTGAGCTGACTGCCCCTGCCGAAAAGTGCGCGGCATATTTGCTGTCACGATCGCGGACCAGATACTTTGGTCCTCTCCCCCACGGGGTCGCTTCCCGTAGTTGTTGTGCCATCCATTCATCGGTCGGGTATTGGGTAACACTCGCGTGCACGATCCGACGCCTTTTCAGTTCCATCACTACAAAGATATACCATTGCCGGAACAACCAATCGTAAACTACTGTAAAGTCACAAGCCCAGATGTCTCCAGTTTGGTTCTTTAGGAAGGTCGCCCAAGTTTCCCGTAAGGGCATCGGGACGATGTGACTCGATGAGCGCGATCCCCTCTCTTTCGGCATGTACTTCTGGAGGGTCCGTTTACTCACTGCGATCCCCAGTTTGAGCAGTTCTCCGCGTATCCGTTCGGCTCCCCATAACTGATCTCGCCTGCCATCTTTTCGATCAGCGCAACCGTTTCGGGGGAAATCTTCGGTTTGCCTTGCGACTTCCGCCGCCAGTAGTTGCGAAACAACTCCCGATGCCAGCGCAGGCGTGTTTCCGGCTGTGCGATATGCAGCGATTGTTTCCAGAATCTGGTGAAGTGAGAAAGGAGAACGAGACTAAAACGGTCAGAGTCGGTCAACCGAGGTCGTTTGACCTGTCGTTACAGGATGATCAGTTGTTGGCGCAGTAGAGCATTCTCTACAACCAGATCGGTACGGTTGCGAGTGAGATCGGAAAGCAGTCTAGAGATCAGCCCTGGATGAGTAGGCTTGATCCAGTGTTTGATGCGTTTCTGAAGCCAGGCGAGGAATTTTCTCATCAGACTGCTCCCGGTTTCTGTTGCTGACAGTATGATACATCCCCTTCCGTCTGTTTACCTCCCAAATCCAAGCGGATGACCCAAGTAGCCAGCACAGCTAGTGCTGCTAGCGGAAGCGGAGCCTTTCGTGGACGAGAGTCAAAACCTTGAATCGCTTGCCCGCCTCCACCTTATATACGGCCACATCTTCGCTGGACTCCTCGCATTGACCGAGGCCCGCCAGCACTTCGAAACGGGGCTCGCTCAGGTGCGCGCACTCGGCTCGGGACTTCTCATCCTGGGTGCGACCGCGGGGCTTGCTTCGGTGGCTATTCTTCAGAATGATCTCGCGGGTGCCCAAGCGCTTTTGGCACCGCTGCTTCCTTCTGAATATCCCGAAGGTCAAGAGCCCTTTCCTCTTTGGTTCCCGAAACTGCCCGAGCGAACGCGATTGTTCCGCCGGTTCAAAGCACATCGAGCCTGGACAGATCGGTTTCTGGCGGAACCTACCGTACTGGGCGTGGTGGACAGCTATGGAGTAGAGTTGCTGCATCCCCGTCGGGAGGGACGTAGTGACAAGCAGATTGGGAAGAAAGGGTATTCTAACCGTCGCTGGATCGTAGGCAGCAAGGTTTGCTGCCTGCTCAACCAGAAAGGTCTGGTGTGTGGCTGGGCGTGTGCCACTGCGAATGTTCATGATGCGCTCTTTCATCCTCTCATCCAATCCTTTGAAGATCACATGATTGTCCTGGCGGACCATGGCTTTCATTCCAAACAAGGCAATCCCAAAAATCTGAAGGTCTGTCAGTCGAAAACGTGGAACGTCCGTATGATCGTGGAAACGATGCTATCCATGCTCACTACTGTCTGCCTTTTCAAGCGGGTCGCCCATCGAACCTGGGAGTACTTCAACGCACGTTTAGCTTTCACCATGGCTGTCTTCAACCTTCTCGTTCAGTGGCACGGCTTGCAACCTGACCCTCGTGGCTTTATCCATCTTTCCATTGCTGAGTTCAGCCTGTGAACTAGCACCATTAGTTAAATAGTGAATCCGAAAGCTTGTTTGAGACTTCAGAAGTGCAGGAAGCTTGTAATACTTAATCTTTTGTAAGATTAAAGTCATCGAAAATGTTATAAAGCGATGTAATTCTGATGTAATAACCAAACGGATCCTCTATCCGAAAATCCTTTAATCCCCATGGGCGCAAAGCGAGTGGCCCAACTACATTAGCGAAACCTTTTACTTTATTGTAGTATGCTTCAACATCAACTACCATGAGAACAATTTCGATCCCATAACCTCTTTTAGTATTCCTTGGAAATCGCCTGAAGTAAGACTGCTCGTAAACAGATTCATTACCAGCCCAAAAACACAAAATGTTGTCTTCCATTTTGAGAACAAGATAACCATTCTTGTCTTCTGGTTTTGTCTCCCGCATTACTTGGAAGCCAAGTTTTCTATAGTAATCTTTGACCTTTTCGAAATCAGGGACATGGAGCTCAATTAAGACATGATTTTGCGCTGGTTTCATAACTAATGAAGTATAGCAGTGTGTTTCTTTCTTCTCAATGAATACTTTTTAATACTCAATTCAAGTCGCCCAACAATAGAATCAAACGAAACTATCCGAGATGATAATCCACATATGAAGTTGAAACGGCCTCCCAATGCAAGGATCAGCTCTACTCAAGGTCCGTACCTACACTTCTAGATTAGTTCCTTTTTGTCCGTTTCATAAACAGAGAAAAACTGCAGTAGAGCAATCTTCTCTCTCTGAGAATATGCACCGAATTCAAATTTAGCGAATAATATACTTGGCAAACTCTTGGGCCTGCCACGTAAAATACTCTGACATAAGAGCTTCTTATCATTAATGGTGTTTTCCTGCCAAAGAATAGGAGTCATTATGGGTGCTATGGATTCTGAACAACGTCTTGCAGGCGTCACTCGTCCCGAGCAATTAACGCTCGCGGCGTATATCTTGATTGTTATTCTGGCTGGTGCAAACGCGGTGGCTGTCCGTTTTACGGTGATGGAGTTGCCGCCCTTCTGGAGTGCAACCCTCCGTTTTGCAGCGGCAGCCCTGATTTTCTGGATCTTGTTCTGTTCCGCAAATCTTCACTTCCCATCGGTAGCGCACTCATCGGCGTTCTTCTTTATGGTTTTCTTAGTTTCGGGGCCAGTTATGCATTTATCTACTGGGGTATCAAAAGTGTCCCTGCTGGGCTCACACAAGTTATTTTGGCTCTGGTTCCTCTTCTTACTTTCTTTGCTGCCTTTCTTCATGGAATCGAACCCTTTCGCTGGCGCGGGTTGCTCGGAGGTGGATTCGCTGTCGCTGGAATTGCATGGGCATTTTTCCATCAACCTGGCGAAAATATTTCATTCCTTGCCCTGCTTGCAATCATGCGGGAGCGGCCTGTATTGCCGAATCAACAGTGGTGATTAAGCTATTTCCCAGAAGTGATCCCTTTGTGACCAATGCACTTGGCATGACCAGTGGTGCACTGACGTTAATTCTTTTGTCCCTCCTTAGCAGAGAATCTTGGACGTTACCCACGCGGATGGCTACATGGGCATCTATCATCTATTTGGTGTTCGTTGGATCGGTACTTGTTTTTTATCTTTTTCTCTATATCTTAAGCAAATGGACAGCTTCTGCCATTTCCTATCAATTCGTGTTGTTTCCTTTTGTTACTGTACTTGTTGCCGGATGGCTGACACGTGAAAAAGTGAATTTATCCTTTCTCTTAGGTGGTGCATTGGTTTTGGTAGGCGTATGGATTGGCGCTTTGTCTGATACAACTACCTCATCCAGCTCATGACACTAACTCTGCGTGCTCCATAAGCACAGCAATGAATGTGATCCCGTCCTTTAGCATCATTTGCCCTCCTTAGTTAATAATGCGGTGACGCGCTTCACTCTAGTTTGAAGTCTGTCTGTGCGTAGCTTTTTCCATTAATTTGTATTTCCCATTCATTGTCTCCTGTACACGGTATGACCCAGCCACCTTTCACATCTGTTTTCGGCCCAGGAAGCAGTCATTGGAAGGAGGACTATGTGCTTTCTACTGAAAGGCAGAAGTCGCGCACCTCCGCATCAAACCGGTCAGGTGCTTCGAGGTTGCTGACATGCCCTGCCTTGGGAATGACCGTGAGCTTCGCTCCGGGGATCGCCTCGCGAAACTGATACGCAACGGTAATCGGTGATCGCACATCCGCATTGCCCCAGACCAATAAAGTAGGCACATGAATATTGGGAAGGAGATCACGTGTGTCCGCGTATGCCAATGCCGTGGCCATCAGCCGGAAGCCTAGAGGGTGGAAGTCAGACATGATGCTCGCCAATTCATCGCGGATATCTCGTGTCGGGGATTGGCTGAACATTCCCGGAAGGTATCTCGGTACGAACTCGCTGGGCGGCAACAGGGAATCTTGCAGACAGGCTGCCAGACGCTCCTCGGGGATCGGTTCGGGGAGCGATCCTTTCCAACCGGCGTACGTATCCGCTAGGATGAGCGTTCGCACGCGCGCGGAGTATCTGCGATAGAACTCCTGGGCAAGGAGTCCTCCCCAAGAAAGACCTAGGATGTGAGCAAGTTGTACCCCGGCAGAATCCAAGAGCCGGGCAAGACAATCCGCCCAATCGCCAATCCCGAACGACTCTGGTGGGTCAGATGACTGACCTGCGCCGGGCGCATCCCAGGCAATCACGGTGAACTGGGACACAAGGCTCTCGAGTTGTGGCCTCCACACACGCGAATCGTGGCTAAACCCGTGCAACAGCACAAGAGCCGGACCATCACCAGCCCGCTCGTA
>DASWEH010000415.1:0-8896 GCA_036394895.1 Anaerolineales bacterium | reverse complement strand
CGCTCAAAGCCTGGCTTTACACAATCGCTCTGAACCAGAGCCGCAGCCATCTTCGTAAACGAAAAACGCTCGAGCGGCTGAGATCTACACTGAATTCAATCTTTCGAGTTGATACTCAAAAGCAGGTTTTGCCGGAAGAGTTGGTCATACAACATGACAGAGAAGCCGAGATTTGGAACGCGCTGAATCAATTGGATGAAGCGTTTCGTACTGTGGTGGTCCTGCGATACTTTCATGAATTGCCAATTTCTGAGATCTCGGAAATCCTTTCTGTCAATGAAGGAACTATCCATTCAAGGTTGCATACTGCACGCGAGAAATTGAGGAATTCACTGAACCCATTGCACGGAGAATAAGTAGAGATGCAAATCACACATGAAGAGGCTCATAAACTGATCCAATTCGGTATGGATCAAACATTAAGGCCCCAAGAAAAAAACATCCTCCAAACTCACCTCGATGATTGCATGGAGTGCCGCAGCTTTGCCAAAGAGATCCATGAGCTGGAAACTCTTTTATTGCCAGCCATGCGAAAGTATTGGAATCTTCAGGCTGCCCCCCTCTCGATGGAAGCTATTACAAGCAAAAGAAAGACACAGCTAGCACCAAGTCTCATATTGGTTACACGCACAGCGATAATTAGTATTGTGTTTGCAGCGTTTGTTTTCAGCGCATGGCAATTTACTGTTTCCAATAGTCGAGCATCTACCCCGATGCCAGTCAGTGTCTTGCCAATTCCCACTCCCTCGGGTCAATCTACAAGCACAAAGATCAGTTTCCAAAATTGTGAAGAGACAACCTATCAGGTTCAAGAAAATGACACGCTGGAGAGCCTCGCTGCGCAGTTCTCGGTATCAACAGACAAAATTATGGCGATCAATAACCTGGGCACGGAAACAATCAACACAAAAATGGAATTACTGATTCCTAATTGTAATTCCACCCCGACGGGTACCGTTCATCCATCCACACTGACAACAACCTTTACACCATTAACGGGTCCGACAACCTCCACACCGGGTGGATAACCAACTCCCCAAGATATTAAGAAAATATTACACGCAAGCTTGTCAGAACATGCAGATTGAAGTATAAGTTTTCAAATTTCAAATAGACACAAGGTATTATGAATAACGATAACCAACTCACCTGGCTCGAACGACCCATCCACCCTGCCATCCCTGCTATTACAAATGAGATCGCATTATTTGCGGGAATTATTCTTCTTGCAATCGTTACCCGATTCTATAACCTTGACGCGCGAGTCATGAGTCACGACGAAAGCCTGCACACATACTTCTCGTGGCTTTTATATCGTGGACAAGGTTATCAGCACACTCCCATGATGCATGGTCCATGGCAATTCCACTGGATCGCGTTGTCTTATTTCCTGTTTGGCGTGAGTGACTTCACTGCCCGCATCCCTGCGGCGCTATTCAGCATTGCCACCGTTTGGATGGTTTGGTATTGGCGGCGTTATCTGGGAAGAACAGGCGCGTTGATCGCTGGCTTACTGATGGTCATCTCGCCGTTCATGCTCTTTTACGGAAGATATGTTCGAGAGGATGTGTACACGGGCTTATCGGGGCTTTTGATGCTCTACTCGATCCTACGCTATCTCGAAACAGGTTCCAGCAAGTACCTGTTTCTAGTTTCGGGCGCGTTGATCATTCACTTTGCGGATAAAGAGACCTCCTTCATTTATGCACTGCAAGCGTTTGCTTTTCTGGCTGTTACCTTTATTATCCAAATCACTCGCAAACCCTGGGAAGACAATCGTAGTCTGTTTCGAATGTTTATCATCGCGCTGGTAGTTGCCTCCGTTTTGATTGGCATCGGCGCGGGAATGGTCTATGTCAACCGGACCTCCCAAACGATCAGTGGAACGGAAACCGCGGCGCCAGCCATCCCCAGTGATGCGACATCTGCCTTCCCTTCGACGAATGGAGGTGTGTCTCCTTCCACAATCGTTTCCAGCATTCTTTTGGGACTAGGTGCTGTGATTCTCCTCATCGCGGGAGTCACATATTTCCTTATGGCGTACGTATGGCACAGGATCCCGAAAGAGCGTTCCTTCGATCTGTTGATCCTTATCGGCACGTTCATTCTGCCAATGACGACAGCTTTCCCGGTCGATTGGCTCAAAACAAGATTGAATGTCACCATCCCAACTGATTCTGCTTCTGTGAATTCACTCGATTCGAGATCGATGATGATCATTGGGGCGTTCATTGCGGTCTTTTTCCTGATCTCAATTCTGATTGGAATGTTGTGGAACCGCAACTGGTGGAAATATGCAGTGCTCTTCTGGGGAGTGTATATTATCCTCTTCACAACCTTCTTCACAAACGCAGCTGGCTTCTTCACGGGGGTCGTCGGATCGCTGGGCTACTGGTTGGTGCAACAAGGCGTGGAGCGTGGTAGCCAACCCGAATATTATTATGTGCTCGTTCAAATCCCGATGTACGAGTATCTACCTGCCATTGGAAGTCTCGTAGCAATCGGCTTGGGCTTGAAAAAATTGCTTGGTCAGCGATCAACCACCTCTGAGGCTGAACAGGACACGGAGATCACATCCGAAACAGGGAGCGAATCCACTGAATCAAATACTGAACCCAACTTTGGAGTATTCTTTGGGCTCATGGTCTGGTGGGTATTCAGCGCAATCCTTGCGCTCACTATTGCCGGTGAACGCATGCCCTGGCTCACGTATCACATGGCATGGCCCATGATCTTGTTAACTGGCTGGGCAATTGGACAGATCATTGACTCCGTTGTCCCGCGCCTGGCAGTGGAAAAACCACAACGGATTGGGCTTGCCATCCTAACATTGATCGTCTTTATCCTGGCGGCCTTCAACACATTGCGCGCCTTGTATGGAGCAACACCACCCTTCCAGGGCTCTGAGCTGGTGCAACTGCAAGCAACCGCCGCGTTTATATTCCCGTTTGTTGTGATGATTTTGTCAGGTGCATTCCTGGCGTACTTAATGAAAGACGATCTGATCAGTCTGGGCGTTGTGGCATTGATTCTGCTCGCGATCATTACTTTGGGCTCAAGCATTATCAACGGCGCAACCTTACTCATGCAGACCTCCACAGGTGGCGCCGCCCAAACTTCAGACTGGCTGAAATTTGGTTCGGCGCTGATCGCGTTGATTGGCAGCATTGCTGGCATTATCTATTTGTTGCGATACCAACGCCCCAGTGCATTCGTTGGTCTGGTGGTTCTGACAATCTTTGGTTTGCTCGGGGTTCAAACGGCGCGCACCGCTTTTAGAGCCGCATACATCAATTACGATGATGCCACCGAATACATGGTTTATGCACACGGCGCAACCGGGGTAAAGGAAGTGATGTCGCAGGTGGAAGAAATCTCGGAACGCACCGCAGGTGGACTCAATGCCGTTGTGGCATATGATGCCAGCGCGCCGGATACGGGCGTCTCCTGGCCCTTCGTGTGGTATCTGCGTGACTTCACTGCCCTGCGTTCCTTTGACCAGCCGACGCGCTCGCTGCGCGATGCAGTTGCTGTGATCGTTGACCAAAAGAATTTTGATAAGATCACTCCGGCTCTCGGAGATGAGTTCTATCAATTCGATTACATCCGCATGTGGTGGCCCAATCAGGATTATTTCAATCTCGATAAAACCCGCGTTTTGAATGCGATCTCGAACCCGCAGATCCGGGAAGGCATCTTCGACATCTGGTTCAACCGTGATTACACAAAATATGCGCAGGCAATTGGAAGCACCTCCATGACGCTAACCACCTGGCAGCCTGCTGACCAGATGAGACTTTATATCCGCAAGGATGTCGCTTCGAAAATCTGGAACTATGGCGTTGGACCCTCCGAGGCGCCGACTGCTGTCGATCCGTATCAAGGTGGCGCCGTGATGCTGACCGCAGATCAAATCTTCGGCGCGGATCGTTATCCTCCACTTGGATTGAACGCGCCGCGCGCCATCGCAGCGGGACAAGACGGCGATACCTATGTTGCCGACTCACGCAATCACCGGATCCTGCACATCGGTGCCGATGGCAACTTGTTGAAGGAATGGGGTATGTTTGCAGATCAGCAGGGCGGCAATGCTCCGATTGGAACGTTCAATGAACCCTGGGGCGTGGCGGTGGGACCGGATGGCTCTGTCTATGTTTCTGACACATGGAACCATCGTGTTCAAAAATTTACAAAGGATGGCAAGCCGGACAGCATGTGGGGACAGTATGGTCAGCCATCCCCTGATCTTCCCGAGTCAAAGAGTTACTTCTGGGGACCGCGTGGCATCGCTGTCGACTCACAGGGACACGTCTTTGTTGCCGATACAGGGAACAAGCGGATCGCCGTCTTCGATTCGGACGGCAAGTACATCACTGAGTTTGGAACGCCTGGCCTGGACCCCGGTCAGTTCGATGAACCGGTTGGTGTGGCAGTCGCTGAGGATGGAACGGTTTTTGTGACCGATACCTGGAATCAACGAATTCAGTCTTTCATCCCCAGTCAGGACGGGACGTTCTATTCGCCACTACAGCAATGGGACGTCAATGCCTGGTTCGGTCAGTCACTGGATAACAAGCCCTTCATCGCTGTGAGTAAGGACAACCATGTATTCATCACAGACCCCGAAGGATATCGAGTGATCGAGTTCACAAGCACCGGTGAATTTGTACGGACCTGGGGAGATTTCGGGGCTGGACCCAATGAGATCGGGCTGGCTGCAGGTGTTGCCGTTGACCCAGCCGGATTCGTCTGGGTGACCGACGCAGGCAACAATCGCATCTTAAGGTATACGTTACCATCACCGTAACAGATCGGTACTATGAACGAGTTCATTCTTTCTGAATGAGCTCGTTTTTATTCCGATCCGAGAACTAATGCGCCTATTTTCTGAGCAAATTTAACTCACCTTGAGTTAAGTCTCGCCATTCGCCAGGTTTGAGAGATCCTAATTGAATTTTACCGATTGCCACGCGGACGAGGCGCAAGGTTGGCAAGCCCACCGCCGCAGTCATGTGACGGATCTGGCGCTTCTTGCCCTCGCGTAATTTGATCTCGATCCAGGCGATGGGACCGTGCGGAGTCACAGGTTTGGGTCGCGGTGGCATATTTGGATCGGGAATGAGACGGGTCTTTGCAGGCACAGTCAAATAATCTTTGAGTTGAATGCCGCGCTCGAGTTGAGTCAATCTTTCCTGAGTAGGATCACCTTCCACCATGACCCAGTATGTTTTTTCGATATGATGTTTTGGGTCAGTCAAGCGCTTGATCAGAGAACCATCATCAGTCAGCAATAACAATCCTTCGCTGTCACGGTCCAAACGACCTGCGGCGTATACATCCGGCACATCAATATACTGCTTGAGCGTCGAATGACCCGTGCCTTCATCGGAAAATTGCGAGAGCACGCCGTAAGGTTTATTGAAGAGAATATAGCGCATATTTCTTAATAGGACTATAATACGCGAAATTGGGATTCAGATTACAAAAGGAGGATAAGATGGCTAAGCAAGAACATGTTTCCGGCAAAGTTCAAAATCAAGGCAATGGAAAATTCAAGATTGAGAAAGGCGACCAGCCTCACGAAGTGGACATTGACATCGAATTGCCAGTGAACGGCAACTATGTAGTTGAAAAGCTGAAAACAAATGTTGGCGGTCCGAAAGGTTTACCTGGAGAAATTGATGGCAATCCGATTCGCTGGTTCAACAACTTTTCCATCAAGGAAAACGGAAACTATATCAAGAAGAGATACAAAGTGACAATACCCGGCTTAGTATCGAAGTTGAAGGAGAAGAACTCCCAACTGGTGATCTACTCCGATACGCACGATCCAAAACTATATTATTATGGCACCATCAACAGCGATACGTTTGAATTGACGGATGGCGATCCGGCTGGAGGGGCTGCGCCGTAGTCACCGAATTTTGTTTTATGTTTGTGCCAGGTCCCATATTGCGTGGTGCCAGGGTATATTTTCAATATAGCGTACCCGCGCTTTATCATCACTAAATTTTGAGAACCGTGCTTCTAGCAGTCCTATTGCTGTTTGCAATATTTGTTGGGAGCGCGGGTCTTGATTTTTGTCAAGAAACAGGTAGCAAGTGTAATAAACACGCAGAGGCTCATCAGTTCCATCCAGAGTCGAGCCACTTTCAAGGAATGTCAGGATTTTTTCTACTTCGCGCGAAGCTGATTCAAGATCGTTGGCTTGGATATAAGCTTCCACGAGGCCGGCGATTGGTTCCATTGAAAGAGAGGGTTGACCCAACTCCATGCGAATGTCCAGCGACTTACGATAGGCCATTTCCGCCATTTCCAATTCATCCTGTAATAGATAGGCATGCCCCAAATACAGCATCGCCCATCCTTCTCCAGATCGATCAGATATTTTCCGCGCTAACTCCGCAGCATGCTGAGCGTATTGCACGGCTGATTCTGATTCTTTTTGGATCGTTGCAACTGCACTTAAGTTAATCAGTGTGATTATTTCGTAAGACCGATTACCGGTTTCACGAGCAAGAATCAAAGATTGTTCATGATAGGAACGCGCCGTGACAAAATCTCCTTGCATATGGGCAGCAAATCCCATATTGCCTAGAGAAATACATTCAGTAAAACGATCTCCAATCTCGCGGGCAATCTTATAGGATTTTTCATAATAGTCGCTCGCTAGTGTGTAATCCCCGTTTACTGAACCCTCTGCCATGGCAAGATTATTCAACACTCTCGTTTGCAGGCTAGGATCGTTTAATTCACGAGCAATCCGCAATGCATCCACAAGATACTTCTGGGCAGACACAGATTCCTTTTGCTCTAATGCGACTAATCCCATTGTGTTAAGTATTCTGCATTCCTCTTTTCGATTTCTGACAGCTTGATCACGCTTCAATGTATCCATGGCGCGTTGCATGGCTTCGTCTAATTCCCCCAAGCGAAGCAAAGCTGTTACCCAGACAACCTGTGTATAAAGGGCCAGTTCAGTATTTGCTATAGAGGAATGTGTCTCCGCTCGTCTTGCACAATCAATCGCATCCTGATAGTTACCCGTCGCAAAATAATACGAGGCATGCAACATCCAAACTTTTCCAATACGATCCATATCGCCAAGTTCTTTTGCCCAGCGCTCGAGGGTGGTCAAATCCTTCCATTGTAGATCTCGCTTGCCCAGTCGCGAATACAGTTCCACGCGTTCCATAACAATGTCAAATTGAGTCGCCAGGTCATCGGGCAAGGAAAAGCCAAGAGCCCGGGTGTAATAATCAATTGCCTGTGTGTTTTGATAGGAGCCTGCCGCAGTTTTACCTGCGAGCGTGTAATATTTTTGCGCTCTTGGTCTCTGCTCAGCATACTTGGCATGGTAGGCAATTTCGGCGTAACGATTGCTGGCATCCCTATATAAGTGCTCGAGGGCATCTACGGCCAGGGCGTGAAGTTCCTTTCTTCTGGCTCGCATCTGCATTTCATAAGCCGCGTCGCGTAAAAGGCCGTGCGAAAAGAGATAGCGCACTTCGTCAAGCGGACTCCAAATAGAAGCCCTCTCTGCCTCCACAACATTTTGGAACACATGTTTATCATCGTGCAACATATGTACAAGCAAGGGAAGCTCGAATTGGCGACCTAACACGGAGGCAGTCTGCACGCTTTCCCGTACGCCGCGCGCCAGCTGGTCCAGTCGTGCCACCAGCACCGCGCGGACATCGCCCGGCAAAAAATCCTCATCCAATGTCTTGACCAAAGTCCAGCCAACCTGGCCCGTTTCGATCAGATTTTCTTCCTGTAAGTAACGGACAATCTGCTCGGCAAAATACGGATTACCTTCCGAACGGTCCATCACGAGGGAAATCAGTTCGGGCGCAACAAGCCCGCCCAGCAACGTCTCGATCAGATGCCCAAGCGCCTCGCGGGAGAGGCCGCGCAAGACGATACGCGCATCGATCAAGCCTTTTTCAAGCGAGGCGCCCTGCTGACGCGATGTCACAATCATTGTGATCGGAAAGGCCCCCTCTGCGGCAAGGATGGAGCGCTTCAGGCGCGCCAGAAAATCTTTCGTATCTCGATCAATGAATTGCAGGTCTTCTAAAAACAAGATGACAGGCCGCCGCAGACTTTCGGCTTTTAGCACGGCGATCAGCGCCAGGAAAGTATTGTTGTAACGTCCTTCCGGACCCAATTGTTCATATAGTGATTCAGGCCAGTATAGATCAAGTAACGCGCCAAGAATAGAACGGGTCCGTTCGAGTTCGCGCGCCAGGTCGGGGTCTGTTGTGGCGCTGAGCAATTCATCCAGTTTCCTGTCAAAACTCTGCTTGCGTTCCTCCATAGACTGACCCGACGAAATCCCAAAATAGCGGGACAGCCAGCTGCGTAATGGATTGAATGACTGGCGCTGAATCTGGTCAGATTGGCAGACAGCCCATAGCACTTTCTTGCCTTCGAACTGCTTTGAGGACCGAACCTCATGTACCAGTCGGCCCTTTCCAATCCCAGCATCGCCGGAAACAAGAAGCAAGCCCGCGAATTTATTCTCCCATAAGGGTTCGAGAAAGCTCGCAAGCTGGGCAAATTCCTCTTCGCGGCCGACCAGTTCGCCCTGATAGGTTGGTTCTGCGGTTGGCTTGTGCCGGTATAAGTTGTAGACTTTCTGTTGCGCGGCAAAGCCCTTGAATGATTGACTATTGAGGAACTCGATCTCAAACCAGTTGGAGACCCGCCGCGCAATCCGATCATCCACCCAGATCTCGCCGATTGGTGCGTTCATCATGAAACGGGAGGCCAGGTTCACGCCCCAGCCGTAGCAAGTGTAATCCTCATACATCGAGCTTCCCAGATAGCCTGCATGCGAAATGTAGTAGGTTACACCGGCAGTAATGGGAAAATCAACCGCCGATTTCAGGTC